>PEZS01000016.1:117105-338452 GCA_002778785.1 Bdellovibrionales bacterium CG10_big_fil_rev_8_21_14_0_10_45_34
GACTAAATGAGGACACGCCCTAGATTAATTGGTGCCATAGCAAACTTAATTGCTTTGAGTCGCCGGCCGTCTACGCTGCTGTTAAGTTAACGCGGAAAATCCAGCTGGGCAGCGGTTGGCTTGTAAGCACGCTCCAAATGTTCGTAAGCTATTTTGGTGGCAACTCTTCCACGCGAAGTTTTTTGAATGAGCGATTCTTGTAGAAGATAAGGCTCGTAAACTTCTTCGATAGTTTCACGCTCTTCACCCAAACTTGCGGCTATCGTATCAATGCCCACGGGCCCACCTTCAAACCGATCGATAATAAGCTCCAAAATCCTTCGGTCTAATGAATCAAGACCAAACTGATCGACTTCCAAGGAATCAAGAGCGTATTTGGCAAGATCTTTATCGATCGTGCCATCGCCATGCACTTCCGCATAATCACGAACCCTTCTCAGCAAACGATTTGCGATTCGAGGCGTACCTCGACACCTTTTTGAAATCTCATAGATGCCATCGGGAGTGATAGCCACCTTAAGAATGCCGGCTGACCTCTCGACTATAATTCGAAGATCTTCTACGTTATAAAAGCTCAACCGTTCGTTGATGCCAAAACGATCTCTAAAAGGTGGATTTAGGAGCCCGGAGCGAGTTGTCGCACCTACGAGTGTAAATGGAGCTATCTTAAATTTCATAGAGCGAGCAGAAAGTCCTTCGCCAGTTAAAATATCGATATAAAAATCTTCCATTGCACTATAGAGATACTCTTCGATCACTCTGTTCAAGCGATGTATTTCGTCGATAAACAGAATACATCCCTCTTGGAGACTGGTCAGAATGGCCGCGAGCTCACCCTTTCTTTCCAGAGCTGGGCCGGAGGTGGTCTTTATGGGAACGCCTAGTTCATGAGCCACGATAACCGCCAAAGTTGTCTTTCCGAGCCCTGGTGGCCCAGACAATAATACGTGATCGAGTGGCTTTTTACGTTTTTTTGCAGCTTCGATAAAGACCTTTAACTTGTTTTTTACTTTGTGTTGCCCCGGAAATTCCACAAGTGACTGCGGCCGTAGCTCAGCCTCCACTCTTATTTCACTCGAGTTCTCAGGTGCTTCAGACTCATTAATGTTAGCGTCTATAATTCTTGCCATCAGTTGCCCCCAGCTAAGTTAACGAATTTAACGACAGAAGACATTGCCGGATTCCGGCTTCAACTTCAACACCGTCTTCTAACTGGCCGATCGCCTCGTTAATCTGAATATTTGAAAAACCCAAATTCGACAGCGCAGAATATATGTGCCCATGATTCTTTGCTAGAGAAGAAACCGGTGCAGCCTGAGAGCGAGTACTTGCCTCTGAAAATTTAACTTTACCCCTGAGGGCAATGACAATTTGCTCCGCAGTTTTTCTGCCAACCTTCGGTATACTTGTCAGAGCTGCGATGTTCCCTGACTCTATGGCTGCCGAAAGAGCCATCTCGTCTATTCCTGATAGAATTTTCTGCGCCAGCTTTGGACCAACACCATTGACCTTTAAAAGACTTAAAAAAAGTTCTCGGCTATTCTTATTAAAGAATCCGAACAAAGTGATAGCGTCTTCCTTAACATGGGTGTGAACCCAAAGCTTCACTTCGTCATCGAGCGACAGAATCTGATCGAGACATCTCGAGGAACAGAAGAGCTCGTATCCGACACCGCCACAATCTATGGTTACAGTTTCTTCGGTCCAATCTATAGTCTTTCCGCGGATGAATCCTATCAAGGTGAAACCTCCAAAACTTTCTTTGATCGAGCCGTTTGATTCTGATGTTCAGCAAATACGAGAGCCAAGGCATCAAACGCATCATCGGCGATGAGACGGTCGGATATCTTAAAATATTTTGATAGATAAGCACGAACAGAGGTTTTATCAGAACCTCCGTTGCCCGTGACGGACTTTTTGACGAAACGAGTAGCATATTCGACAGTAGCAATGCCCCTGAGAGCCGCCTCCGCAAGCACAACGCCCCTAGCGTGGCCCAACTTGAATGCCGATTCAGCACTCTTACCTAAAAATATTTTTTCGACGACAAGCAAATCGGGGTTATATTGCGCCAACATCTTGGTCAGTGTTTCGCGAATTTCGGCGAGCCTACCGTAAAACGATGGTGACTGAGTCTGAATGACGCCCATCTGTTGAATTTCAATCAACTCGGAATTTAGTTTCGCAATGGCAAAGCCAAGTACACGACTTCCGGGATCGATGCCCATTATCAACACTCGCACTCCCCCTTCTGCCGCTCTATTTGAGCACAAAAATTGAACTTGTGCAGTCTTTCTAACGATGCCAACCTGAGAGAGTGGAAGACCTTTCCCTCAAAGCCATTGAAAAGTATCAGTTGATTCTACAAAAAGATCCGAAGAGTCAAATTTTTGCACCCTTGGCCGAAGCCTATTTAAAAAAAGGCTGGGTTGAGGAAGCATTCAAAACAGTGACCAAAGGCATCGAGAATCATCCACAACTTACAGGTGGTTATTTGGTACTAGGAAAAGTGAATATCGCCAGGCAAGACTTTCCATCCGCAGAGGAAGCCTTACGCAGAGCCTGTCAAATCTCTCCGGAGAACATCGCCGCACATCGGCTCCTAGCCCAAATTGGCAACCTAAAAAAAGACTACCAGTCAGCTCTTCGATACTACAAAAAGGTCTTATTTCTGAGTCCCGAAGATTCAGAAGCTATCAAGATGACACAGAAGCTAGAGGCGATTAGTGCTGCAGACTACCCCGACGAAGTATTTCAACTGGTTCGACTTAATGCATCAACGAGCTCAGGAGAAGCTACTGAGCGTCAAGGAACGACTGCTCCCTATAGCTCTACAAAAGAGCGATTGCTTTCTTTGTTCGATGCCTTTTTGATCCGCCAAGACCTTGAGAGGGCTCAGCAGACGCTAGCCGAAATCGAAGAAACGTTTGGAAAATCCAGGGAAACTGAAAAAAGAAGCCAGTATCTATTTGGCAAGATAACCAACTCTCGCTTGGCTAAAGGAGAGAAGCGCCTAAAGTTTCTAAAATCCCTTCGTATGTCTTTAACCTAAAATTGCGCTCCATGTTCAAACGAACTCCGCAGTGAAAAATCAAAGAGTATCTAGACTCTCGCACAATTGCCGGTTAATTTGTGGGGTCATTTCATCTGGAAAGGTCACGAACACATGTATTCTACAGCGGATTTTAAAAAAAACCTAAAGATCCTTATCGACAATGACCCATATGTTGTCGTCGATTTTCAGCACGTAAAACCGGGTAAAGGAAATCAATTCACACGAACAAAGCTAAAGAACATGATCACGGGTTCAAACCTTGAGCGCACATTTAAGTCAGGTGAAAAATTTGCTGTACCAGACGTTCGGACCCGAGATATGTCGTTTCTCTACAAAGACGAATCTGGCTACAACTTCATGGACAAAGAAACCTACGAGCAGATGTCTATTGCGGGTGACGATATTGGCGAAAACGTTAACTATCTTTTAGAGAATCTTGATGTAACGGTCTTATTTTTTAACAACAAACCAATTGGCGTAGACGTTCCCAATGCAGTGAATCTAACTGTCGTTGAAACGGACCCCGGCTTTAAGGGAAACACAGTCACAAATGTTTTTAAGCCGGCAAAAATGCAGACTGGGGCCGTTATCCAGGTGCCTCTTCACATAAACGAGGGCGACGTAGTTCGTGTTGACACACGAACCGGCGACTACGTTTCGCGAGTTAATGAGTAACTTACATTTGGTCGAGGCCTATATTTCCTATCCAAACGTCTTTGTTTGCTAAAACACCCAAATTACACTCGCAACTATTCGTATCTATTGGGAAAATAGCGATTGGGGACCTTCTACTTCAGCCATTCTAATTTGCGTTGGTCCTTAGGCAGGTATACATGGCAAGCCAACCCGATTCGGCAGATAGAGAAATTTGGAGAATCTATCAATCACTGAAAGATGCCTCCCTTGTCGCCTCCCACTTTGTACAGAAGTGGGAAAAAAGTGAGTTGTCCGAAAATCACCAGTACGGTGTTGCTATGTTTATGATTCGGGCCGGGTTTGTCGCATCACTAGCCCGCGTCGTTTCTCACAAATTAAAGTCGCAAGCTAAAGTTCCCTGGCAAATCATAGGCACAATACTGAATCACCACGCTGACTTAGCGAGCCCCGAATGTGTAGACAAGTTCCTAAAAGCACTTGCTCACGAAAAATCTGATTTACTGAGCTATCCCCGCCTATTTGAGAGATTTTCCAATCTAAAAGAGCAGTTTGAAAAGCAATATCAACTGAGCGTCGAACGGCTTCAAGCCGCCAATGAGAAGCTTTACCAGCGAATACTTTTTTTCAGAAATGATCGCTTATTGGATGAAGAAGGTCGCGCCATCGATGAGTTGGAGGCTAAATTTCCGACAGACCCTCGGATTAAGAAAATCCGCCAAGACCACATCGAGAGGGCCGCACGGCAAAAAATTCAGAGTTTGCAATCCAGTGAAAGGATCACTCTTAATGCGATAGATGACCAACCAGATTTTAAAGAAAAAACAGAAGTCATTTCGAGATTTTACGAAATCATCAAGCAAAATCCCGACTGGCTTTACGAGGTAGCAGTTGCCCTGTTTAGCCTGGATCTCTTTGAAGAGTGTATCGAACTAACTGAAAAAGCTCACTTAAAACCCAATGTTTTTTGGCTGAAATTCGAGGCTCTTGTGGGCTCTCGCAGGTATATCGAGGCGCTTGATTGGCTTGAAAATAATTCTGTAGATGCTAAGCCAGAGACAACCTATATGATCAAGTATGCAAAAGCGCGGGTATTAAGAGAGCTAGGCGAGACATCTAAAGCCATCGAGTTGTTAGAAGCAATTGAGCAAACAAGGCCAACTTACCGCCAGACTCACGACTTACTTCGGGAATGGAAGAGTGATAGAAAGTGAAGTTTTTTTCAAAAAAAGAACTTAAGCAAGTTTTGATTTTGATTGGATTCTTTGTAATCCTGGGCTTCGCTTATTCCTTTTACGTCCCGCGACTCAAAAGCTGGATTCGCTTTTCTGTCATCGAACTTTCCGAAAAATATCTTAATGCTCAGATCGTGCCGGGTGGTTTCGAATTTGTTGCATGGCCTATCGGATTTGAATTTAAAGATTTGGAAATTCAACTTGGCGGAAATGTAGCTAAAATAGTTGCTCCGATACACATAGATAGATTGCGCTTTGGCTTCCAGCCTTTCTCACTTCTCCTCGGTACCTATGGCATAACCGAGGTTGTTATCGAACACCCGGTAATCACTGTGATATCAGAACGTTCGCAAAAAAAGAAGGAACCACAAACCGACTACACGTCATTGAAACGTGCCTTTAAAGAAGCCATGCAGATTCCTTTTGGAATTGTTGAAATCACTCACGGGGAAGTTCAAGTAAAAAGCGTTGATGCTAATGCGCTTGTTCAAGCTAAGGAACTGAGCTTTTTTGTTGAGAATCGGTGGCAGTCTACGTACTGGAGCTTAAAAACAGAACAGCTTAAATTAAAGCACTCTCAATCGTCTGAAGGTTTGCTAGAATTTCATTTAAATTTAGATCTACGCACAAGTGACAACTCCATCTATCTGACACAAGCGAAACTTGAACGACAGGAGTCTTACCTAGCCGCCTCTGGTGTTCTAAAGGGCGATTACCTTTCTGGTAAAGTTGATACGTTGGAGCTTGCGGCAAAGTCTGATATCGCGATGGAATCGATCAAAACCTGGATTGTGCAAATAGATCCCTCACTTCGCCTTCCTGATTTGTCGGGTCGCATCCAGTCACAAATGATTGCTATTAAGTCATCAGATCGCCCGGCGATGCTTTCGGCGGAGGTCGATCTTAAGCAGTTTGTCTACGATGGATATAAAGTGGGCGATATTAAGGCGAGTTTAAAAGCTGATCAAAATATCGTTCACATAGGTAAAGCGAGAATTTCATCTGATGCAGGAACTATAAATATCGAAGATGCGCGATACAACATTGAAGGTGGCGAGCTGACACAGGCGCGGATCAAAGCTGATGAAGTTCAAGTCAAATCTCTTTTGGCAAACTTTAAAGTTAATGTGCCGGTTAAAATGTTGGTTTCCACGGATATCTCTTGCAATGCCAGCGCCAAACAGACTGAACTTCTGTGTCAGGGTGAAGTACTCGGAAAAAACTTTGAGGTCGAAGGGGCCCCCAATAAGCCGTCAATTGTTGCACTAGACAAAACACGTATTGTAGGACAAGTCCGAATTGACAAACATAGCGCATACACCAAAGCAGAGATTCAGATTGGAGAGAACTCCAAAGGTCGAGCTGAAGGAACTGTGGAGTTCAGTAAAGGTTTTACTTTTAATTATTCCGCCTCAAATATCAGTTTCAAAGACGTTAGGAGCCTTGCGGGACTCAAACTCGAAGGAAGCTTGTCATTACTCGGATCAACGGAGGGGGATTCGTCTAGGGCTACTGTTAGCATGGAAGCTAAAGGCCGTGATCTCTACTTAGAAGATTTTGCGCTCGGTAACCCCGAAGCGACTGTCAAGTACTCTAAAGGCCATCTTTACTTTAAAGAGATCAACGGGATGTATAGGACAACCCGCTACAGAGGTGATATCGACTTGGATCTCGATCGTGCAACCATTAGTGCCTCTACCACATTGCCATTTGTTCAAGCCTACGACTTAGAGAAATTCTTAGAGCGAAAAGTTCAGCTGCCTTTCAATGTGTTTGCAACCGGATATGCAAAAGTTTCTGCTCAAGGCCCGTTGGACCTTTCAAAGCTCAACTACTCTGTTGAGTCGTCTTTTTCGCGCGGAGAAGTGTTTAGTGAACCATTTGAATCAATGACTGTTAACTTTGTTGGTCACAGTGGGAGCTTTATTGCTCAAGACATTCGAATGAAAAAGGGTAAAGGAGAAGTAATTCTTACCGGCGAGATCTCAAACACCGGAGAAGCAAATCTCGCCGTACTAGCAAAAGATTTACGTTTTGAAGAATTCAATCGTATTTCTAAAGTAGGCAAACGTATCACCGGACAATTTCAGGTCGACTCCCAAATTCGAGGCCAAATATTGGACCCCAATCTTAAATTACAGGCAACTGCTAACCAGATGGCCATTGGCGTAGAGGGCGTACCTGATTCAACCGTGGCCTTCTCGAAGGATTCCAAGAATATAGAGCTCAACGCGAAAATCTTCGGTGATCAAATTAACCTGGACTACCTTGCAAGCATAGATTCCACTGGACCCTTTCACCTAAAGGTCTTAGCAAAAGAGTGGGACTTTTCTAGCCTCATGGGGCTTCTCTCAAAAGATCTTTCTACACGCGAATTTTCATCAAAGCTCACATTAGAGGGAGAATTTCGCAGCCAGAGCAGTGGTTTTTGGGGATCAACCGGACAACTTAAAATTTCAGAACTTAGCCTCCAGAGGGGACAACTTGATTTGAAGCTCGAAGGCAATGGAACCATTGAGATGAAAAGTGGTCGTTTGGTCGCTCGAGGAATTAGACTTAGAGGGGATAATTCATTGATTCGAATTCAGTCAGAAGAGCTCTCATCTGAAGGAATCGATCTAGGAATATCTGGTAAGATTGAAATGGGTTTACTCTATTTTCTGACCCCCTTTTTGGCTGACTTAAGCGGCACTATGTCGTTATCGAGCCGCATGACTGGCAACTGGGGCGACTTAAAGGTCAATGGATCCGCATACATTCAAGATGGACTTATTTTAACAAGAAATCTACCACATGCTTTTGAAAAGATCCGTGCAGACGTCACCTTTAATCAGGATCAAATACTGCTTGAGACATTGAGATCCGATTTTGCCGGGGGACAGATGCGCGCCGAAGGCATTGTGCAACTTAAAGGCAATGAACGTTACCCAGTGAAGATAAAGGGCACTTTGCGAAACGCCACTTTGGACATTCCACAGGGTGTACAAACCGTGGGTGATGCGGATCTCACTCTCACGGGTGAGTGGTTTCCTTATTTACTGGCGGGAGAGTATAGAATTCGATCTGGCAAGGTGACCCGCGAGTTTGAAACTCAAGCAGATGAAGGAACAATCAAGCGAAGCATCTACCTGCCAAAGAGCATTGGCGCAGCAAGTTTTGAACCGCTTCGATATCAGATTAAGACGGTTTTGAACTCACCCATTCAAGTAAAAAACAAACTCGTAGATGCTCAAATAACTGGCCACCTCGAAATACTCGGCACAACATCTGAGCCAGGTCTCATGGGAGAAATTACAGCTCTCAAGGGCGGCAAACTCTATTTTCGAGAAACTCCGTTTGATATCAATACGGCGCAAATTCGGTTTGAAGACCCAAACTCTATCAATCCCATTATGTATGCGGCTGCCTCTACGATCGTGCCTAAAAGGACCGCGCAACAGATTGAGAATTTTGAAGTTAACCTACTACTGCAAGGTACAACATCTGACTATATATTGACCTTGCAAAGCCAGCCACCTCTACCTGACAACGAAATTATTTCTTTACTCGCCCTCGGCGTGACGTCGACAGACCTAGAAGGGTCTGGGAGTGAGAGCAATGTGGCGAAGCAATCTGTGGAACTGGGATCAGCCTTGTTCTCTGCAAATCCTTTAGGGAATGATCTCAAGGAGAGGTTTGGATTTGACGTCAAGATCTCATCTGCTACTGATACCACGGACAATACGACGGTTCCACGAGTTATAGTAAGTAGGCAATGGACGCCAAGGGTTGGCACCTCAGCCAGTCGAACGCTCGGACCAAGATCTACACAAGATGTGCGCCTGCAATATCAGTTTACAGATAGCCTTTCTGCGATTGGACTATGGGAAGGAAGAAGTTACTCAGAAGAAAGTGGTGACACTCAGGTGCAGGATGTTTTAGGGCTCGATCTCGAGTACAGGGTAGACTTTCGATGAAATGTGGAAGCTTGGTATTGCTCAATCGTTTACGCAGTCAATTAGAGCCTGGATTCCAGTTTGTTAGCCGGCTTTACTGGCGACTTAATACGGGAGCAATTGCAACATCGCTCGTCGGCCTAATGCTTGTAATTTCACCTAAAACCTACGCCAACTTCGTGATTGATCTGTCCAGAATTCCGAACGAGTTGCAAGAGCAGGTCCTTCCCAAAAGAGAACTTAGTCTGTTAAAAAAAGGCGAAAAAATAACTATGTCGATGTCTGAAATCGACTCTCTACTAGCTAAATTCTTCGAAACGGGCGCTTTTAGAGAACTTGGAGCGAAGCGAGCTGGAGGTAGCTTTCAAATAGCTGGGGAACTTTTCCAGAACATCAAGGAGATAACAACTCAAGGTAACAAAATATTAGATGATGACGAGGTCATAGAGCTTTTTGGATTGCTAGAGGGAAGAAGATTTGATCCGGCACTCGCTTCTCAAGGCGTAAACAGAATTGCGGAGAATTACTTTTCAAAGGGCTATTTGAATGCACAAGTTGAGCTTGAGACTTCTCAGGTCGATGCTTCAAATAATCAAGTTACGCTCATAATTAGAGAAGGTGAAATTTGCAGAGTAAAAGAAGTCTATCTTGTCACTTCCAACACAGATGTGCAAAAACAGCTCTTGAAAGAAGTTGAACCTCAGTTGGGCAGCTCCTACACTGGGCCCAACGAGCAAGAGATTGCTGACTCCCTCATGGACTATTTAAGGGAAAACCGCTATCTCACTGCAAAACTCAAGGGCCCTGAAGTAAAAATGAACGAAGCCAAGACTCAGGCTAGCTTGGTCTACACCCTCGAAGACCCTTATCAATTTTTAATTAGGATCGAAGGCAATAAGGGACTTGACGACTCCCTGCTGATGAAGAGCTTAAAGCTCGACGAAAGCGAACAACTCGGAACCAATCCTGGAGCAGAGATGGCAAATCGCTTAATGCAAACCTATCACTATAGGGGCTATGCCTCAGCTCAAATTGATTTTAAAGAGCAAGTCTTCTCGCAAGAGTTCATTAGGCGAATTATTTTTAATGTTTCTGAAGGAACCATAATTAGACTCGGCAAAATAGAAATTAGCGGTGCACAGCAGATCGAAGAAAAGTGGTATTTAGATTTTATTAAAGACAACAATGATGACGTGCAGTCGAGCAATTACTTTAGCAGAACTTCCTTAGACAAGTCTCTAGAAAGACTTGTTGTTTCACTTCAGAACCGGGGCTTTCTACAAGCCAAAATAAACTCATGGCGCGCGGAGCTGGTTAATAAAGAAACCCGGGCTAACATTTTTATCTCAATTTATGAAGGTCCCCAAACATTCGTGAAAAGCGTTTCTTTCGTGGGCGCCCAAGGTTTCGACACTTCAGTACTTACCGAAGTCACAGACCTTCGCGTGGGTGAACCGCTCAATCTAAAAACCTTAGAGGAAAGCCTAGACAGACTGAGAACCCACTATAATCAAGCGGGTTATCTTGACATGACAGTTAAGGACTCTCGCGAAGAACTCATAGTCTATTCTTCGTCAAATAAAGAATCGACAATTACTTACAGAATTAGCGAAGGGCCACAAGTTCAGGTAGCAAGCATACTCATCGAAGGAAATGAAATTACCAAAGACTACGTTATTCGTAAGGAACTTGAGTTCGAGGTTGGCGATATTCTCACTCCAGATAAAATCACCGACAGTCAATACCGGCTGCAACGGCTCGGCCTCTTTAGACAGATTTCGATACGGACGCTTGAACAGGGAACAAACATTGCCGAAAGAACGGTTGTCGTTAAAGTCGTCGATCGGGATCCGGGGCTCTTTCAGTTCGGAGTAGGAGCTAACACGGAGTTCGAACTTACGTTAAGAGGATACACTGGGATTGCCTATCGAAATATCGGCGGCACAGCGCGAGGCCTTAGCGCAAGAGCAGAAGTTAGCCGTGTTGCGGATATTCCGAACTTTACAGATCATAGAATCACTGCTGGCTATTTGGAGCCTTTTATTTTTGATACACGGACTCGCGGAAGACTTAATTTTACACGTGATGTGAGCCTTGTTGCGCGAAGAAAAACCGAGAATCTTAATCTTGCGCGTGAAATCTCTCAGTTTGATTCGTTGTTAGAATATGAGTTTACGAGACACCTTCGCTTTTCTTGGTCTGCCTATTCCGTAGCTTTCATTAAAGATTTTGACGTAGACTCTAAAACACAGTCTTCGGAAAACCGGATCGCCTCTGTTGGGCCTTCAATTGAACTGGACTACCGAGATCATCCTTTTATCACACGCAAGGGAACTTTAAGTCGCTTTAACCTTGAGTATGCTTCGCCCGAAATTGGATCGAGTGAAAATGTAAACTATGTGCGTCTCAACGGAGCATTTAATTTTTATGTGCCCTTGTTTGCCCCGAGGCTCGTGTGGGCCAATTCACTTCGAGGTGGATACGTGGCTCATTTACTAGATCGTGGTTCTGTGCCAGATCAGAAGATTTTTTACTTGGGTGGCCGCGCTTCTATACGAGGCTTCGACGTACAAGCTATCCCACCAGGTGGCACGGTAACTCCTCTCCGAGCCGCTGAAATTAGAATTCCCGTGAGAGTGGATTCTCATTTTTACGTTGTCCAGTCGGAGTTACGGTTTCCCATCTATAAAGAAGTAGAAGGTGTGCTCTTTTACGATGGCGGACAAGTGCGTATTACCGGATATGATTTTGATGATGATTACCGAGACGCGGCCGGCTTGGGCTTTCGGCTCAACACGCCAGTTGGTCCTGTGAGCTTAGAATACGGATACAAGCTCGACCGCAAGAACAACGAGAGTGAAGGGCGAATTCACTTCTTTATTGGAACATTTTAGAATTAATCAGAGCCAAATATAGAGGCGAGCGTAAGTATTTAAGGGGTAACTACCAAATTCAGTATTTCACGCCTGTTGACTAAAGGCTGTTGCCACTTCGCTTAACGAAATGGAACGGCCGACCATGCTTATTTTTTGACCGACTCTTTTGTGGCAGAATTTTCTCGAGCCTTCTTCTTTTTTGAATCCCGGCCAGATGCTTCTTCGAATGTAAAATCAAGACGATCATCTTTCAGGCTTACCACTACCCGACCACCATTCTGAAGATTGCCAAACAGGATCTCTTCGACCAATGGAGTTCTGAGTTCATTTGTAATGACTCTACTCATTGGACGCGCGCCCATAACAGGGTCGTATCCTTTTTTCATCAACCACTCTTGAGCAGATCTCTCTACCGCGAGTTCAACCTTTTTGTCTTGAAGTTGCTGTTGAAACTCCATAATAAACTTCTCAACGACTTGTATAATGATCGCCTCATCCAAATTATTGAATGGAACGATGGCATCAAGGCGATTGATAAATTCTGGGTTGAACTGACGCTTCACGGCCTCCATGAACCTCGCCTGCGCCGTACCGCTAATAATGCCAACCTCGGATTTCGCAGCTTCTCTTGCTCCAGCGTTTGAGGTCATAATCAAAATCACATTCCTAAAATCGGAAGCCCGCCCATTCGTGTCGGTCAATTGCCCGCTATCCATCACTTGCAACAATATTTGAACCAAATCGGGATGCGCCTTCTCTATCTCATCTAAGAGCAACACGCTATGGGGATTCTGATGAATCGCTTCGGTTAAGAGCCCACCTTCATCATACCCAACATACCCGGGAGGAGCGCCGATGAGTCTAGAGACCGCATGCTTCTCCATATACTCGCTCATATCATACCTGAGAAATTTTAGACCGAGCGTATGGGCCAACTGTTTGGCCAGCTCCGTTTTACCAACGCCTGTGGGACCGGCAAACAAAAATGAGCCGACAGGCTTATTGGCATGGCCAAGTCCTGAGCGACTCAACTTAATGGAGGATGCTAGTAGCGTGACGGCTTCATCTTGACCAAAAATCAGCAACTTTAAATTTTGCTCAAGTGTTTTCAACTTTTCTTTGTCGTTTGATTGAAGCGCACGCTCCGGAATTCTTGCAACCTGCGACAACACTGACTCAATTTCTTTTTCTGTAATCGTAACAACGCGACCTTCCTGGCCGAAGATTCGATTTTTTGAACCAGCTTCATCTAAAAGATCAATTGCCTTGTCGGGAAGCCTACGCTCCCTGAGAAATTTAGTGGAAAGCTCAATAGCAGATTTGAGTGCTTCATCACTGTATTTGACTTTATGAAAAGCTTCATATGCCGGACGTATGCCTTTGAGGATCTCAAAGCACTCGTCTGAACTTGGTTCGTGAACATCAATGCGTTGAAATCGCCTTGCCAACGCAGCATCTTTTTCGAAATGCATCCTAAAATCTTTTACCGTGGTTGAACCAATACAGCTCAGCTCTCCGGAAGAAAGTGCTGGCTTCAGCAAGTTAGAGGCATCTAAACTTCCGCCTTGGGTGCCGCCTGCTCCAATAAGTGTATGAATCTCGTCTATAAAAAGTATGCCTTTTTCTAAATGAGTTATTTCTTCGACGACCTGCTTGAGACGCTCTTCAAACTCTCCCCGAAATTTCGTGCCGGCCAAAAGTAGCCCCATATCAAGAGTGTGAATTTGTGCGGACTTCAGAAAGTCGGGCACCTTTGCCTGCACAACCATTAGCGCCAAACCCTCCGCGATGGCCGTCTTACCTACACCAGGATCGCCAACAAGAAGGGGGTTATTTTTAGTACGTCTACCGAGCGTTTGAATTACTCTATTTAGTTCTTTGTCCCTACCAATCAGGCGATCAACTTTGCCGGTAAGAGCCCTCTCATTGAGATTGATCGTGTATTTTGAGAGAGCCGTCGCCGCTGCAAAATTTTCATCAGAATCAGCAGATGTCTTTGTTTGCGAAGGTAGAAGTGACGCTTGAAGCCGAGGCCCGTGAGAGAAGAAGCTCACAACATCAAATCTGCCGACTCCCGCTTGGTGAAGGTAGTAAGTGGCAAATGACTCTCGTTCATCGAAGAATGCAATAAGGATATGACCCACTTCGACAAGTGGTTTGCCTGCGCTTTGCACTTGAATGACAGCTCTTTGAATGACTCTCTTGAGAGAATGGGTCACTTGGGGTATTTGGCCTTCATCCTGTATATGAGGAACTTTGTCATTTAGGTGAGCTTCTAAAGGTTGGATAATCTGAGATTTTTTAACTCCAAGATGCTGGATGAGAGCCAGAACAGATTCGTCTTCAAGAATAGACAATAATAGATGCTCTGGCGTGACGAACTCATGCTTTGCGCTTTGTGCCCGCCTAATCGCACTGTCTAAACACTTTTCAGCTTTTGGACTGAGCATAATTACTCCCTTTCAAGAAGGCACTTTAGTGGGTGCTCTTCTTTTCTAGCAAGCTCATGAACTCGAGACGCCTTCATTTCTGCAATGTCGTACGGGAAGACTCCCGCCACTCCGGCCCCTTTGTTGTGAACCTCCAACATGATTTGGACCGCTTCCGAATCATCATGCCGGAATATTGCTTTTAGCACCACAACAACGAAATCCATCGGCGTATAGTCGTCATTTAGCAAAACCACTTTGTACATTCTCGGTTTTTCTACTTTGATACTTGGCTTTGTAATGACACCGCCAGAGTGGCGTTTCTCATCTGAATCATCTGAACTCATTACGCCGATCCAATTTCGCAAAATCAGTCCATTCTTGTTCACTTCTTTATTATAGTGTTGCAATCAGTTTTGACAATGGCTGAAGCTGAAAAGCTAGCTCTCAAGCTAACTAACGAGTACTTGGGTCGCTCGTCGAAAGGTCAGCTCGCCGCCACCATGGCTGTATTTCGGAATTAGGTCGAGCACCCTCATCGAGAAATTTTTCTGCAAAACCGTTTGACATATCGCGATCAATTTTGACGGAGTTTGTGAGGGTTTCATCTAGCTGTAGCCATTTAAACTCTAGATCCTCAGAAATTTCTAGCAGGAACACCCTCAACTTCTGGCTCATGCAAAAAGCGATCATTTCAGTGGTAGGATCTCCTTGAAAGACGACGAGGCGCCCTTTGGGATTGTCTACCAAAAGAAACTCTTTAAGGGGATCGCGGACGTTGCAAAAAAAAGCATGATCTAACTGGTGGTCAATCCAACTGTGCCACTTCGACTTTAAGCTCTCAAAAGGAAGCATAATATTGTCTTTGCCGTTAAGCTGAAAATTTTTTTCTAAACCAATACTAACCGACACATTCCACGAATGGCCATGAGGCTGCGAACACAATGTGTTTTTATTGCGCCCTTCTACGAGTCGGTGAGCGGCTTCAAATCTTCGGCGAAAAATAATTTCCATGTAAAGTGCGTCCTCGCTCCTAATTTGTGTCGCAGAAATTCGGTTTCTCTGGCCGCCATTTGTTAAAACTAAGCAGACTCCCAGTTGGCCCCCCTGTAGCAATCGCCCCCTCTTCGACGATCAATCGACCTCGAATCATGGTAGCGACAGGGCTCCCCTCGACCGTCATGCCATCAAAAGGCGTCCATCCGCAGTTGCTTTCAATCCATGGATTGGTAATCAAAAACTTTTTCTTGAGGTCGACAATCGTAAAATCCGCATCTCTGCCTAATGCAATTGGGCCCTTTCCCTTTATGCAAAATCGTTTGGCTGGATTTAGGCTTACCATATCGACCAACCGCTGCAAAGAAAGCCTTCCTTTGTTGACGTGATTGAGCATTACGAACAGAAGGGTTTGCACTCCTGTCATACCCGAGGGGCTGTTCGGATAGGCTCTACGCTTCTCTTCTAAAGTATGTGGAGCATGATCCGATCCCAATATATCGACAGTTCCATTTGCCACGGCCTTCCACAACGCATCGTAATGTCTTTGAGATCTTATTGGCGGGTTCATCTGAGCCAAGGTACCAAGTCTCTCATAACATTCAGGTGCAACCAGAGTGAGGTGTTGGGGGGTAGTTTCAACAGAACATATATCTTTGTTCAGGTGGAGAAATTCCATTTCTTCTTGAGTAGTAACGTGAAGAACATGTACTTTTCGCCGCTGCTCTCGTGCCATTTCGATGAGACGCTTCGTTGATGAAAACGCAACCTCTTCGTTTCGCCAGATCGGATGCATGTTTACATTTGCTGTCATACAATCATTCAGTTCTGCTTTTCGCAACTTAAGCAGTGCTTCGTTTTCGCTATGAAAAGCGAGAGGCCCTTTTGTAGATTGCATGAGTCTTCGCCAATCGTCGGGGTTCTCTAACAAGAGATTCCCCGTCGAGCTTCCAAGAAAACTCTTCACGCCGCAAACACCTTCTAAGCGTTCTAGCTCACTCAAGTAGGGCAGATTGTCACGTGTCGCGCCTACATAAAACGCTATGTCACACCAGGCATTTTGCTGTACCTTCTGACACTTTTTGGCAATCTCGGTTGAGCTGATCGTAGCAGGATTTGTGTTTGGCATTTCGAAAACGGCTGTTATCCCGCCAATCACTGCGGCACGCGTTCCAGACTGAAGAGTTTCCTTTTCTGGAAACCCTGGATCTCGAAAGTGAACCTGCGTATCAATCGCCCCTGGTAGTGCTACCAAACCCTTCATGGATCTTTTTTCTCGACTCTGCTGTGCGTTCGCGTCTAATGAAGCTATCTTCCCCTCTGAAACTCCGATGTTTCGTACTTCTAACCTCCCATTAAGTAGGACAGTGATGTTTTCTAAAACGAGGTCGAAAGTTCGGTTTTGAGTATCAGTCGGCATGACTAAATGCATTACTTTCGACTTGATGACATGTCAATATGACAGCCTTTTGACTGTTATGAAGAGTCGACCTCAGAATGTCTTATGACTCGAGTTGCTGCCATTGATGTGGGCTCAAATGGGATTAGGCTTGCGATAGCCGACGTCGACGGAACACACACTTCATTAATTAAGGCCTATAGAGTGGGAATACGCCTCGGTGCAGACTCATTTGAGAGTGGGGTGATATCCGCGGACACTCTAGAAATGATGACGAGGGCCTTCCATGATTTTCGAAAAATAATATCACGGATGGGTGTGAATTTTGTAAGGGCTGTAGGGACGAGCGCCCTGAGAGAGGCCGGCAACGCGCGCCAGGTTATTCAGAGAATCGAGAAAGAATGCCACATACGAATTGAAGTCATATCGGGTGAAAGAGAGGCCACACTCATTGCCGAAGCCGTGCAATCTAGCCAGTTGGATCTGCCTAGCAAGTGCCTGTTTTTCGATATCGGAGGCGGAAGCATCGAGCTCACGGTCGTCGACGAAGCTAAGGTTGTTGCTTCAAAAAGTATTAAGGCTGGCACGGTGCGCATATTACAAAAGATTCAAACAAGGGGACTTGGCGAGAATAAAGGGATCGATGCTGCTCTTGGAGAGGTTCGCCATTCTATCAAAAGCTTCTTGCAGCCATATAGAAACTCTCGACGTGTCATCATAGGCACCGGTGGAAACATTGAATGCCTCGGTAAACTGCAGAAAGCTTTCTTCGCTGATTTCGACAAAAGCCTTCTCAGTTTGAGCTCCCTTGTGGCCATCATCGGTGAACTTGAGCGTATGAGTGTTTTGGAGCGAACTGAAAAATTGAATTTAAGAGCCGACCGCGCAGACGTCATATTGATCGCTGCAAGACTCCTCACCCTCGTGGCCGAATTGAGTCTTACCGAGCAGATCACTATACCTTACGTCGGTTTAAAGGACGGTCTGATTCGCGACATGGCCTTACATCCATCAAAGAAAGACTTACTGCAGACAACCCATGAAGGACTTATCGGCCTTCGAGAGCGGATCACCAAGCATTAATCCACTATTTCTTTGCGAGAAATCCGCTGCAAATTTGGAAGTTCAGGCAAGCAATAACTAAAGATTATCGTTTCTTGCGACCTCGGCGAACGGAGCGATATTCTTTTTTCTCTGGCTGCGAAAGTGTTTTTTGCAAACGCTCACTATAGGCCACCATCAACCGCTCATGGATACCCACTGCCTCGTAATCGTTTCTAGGAGATCGCTGAAGGTAAGTCCCCTCTGAATCCATTTCCCATGTTTGACGTTGATCCGCAAGCATGAGCTGAAGAGTTTCAAGAATCCGCTCGCGGTGGGAGCGTTCATTAACAACAGTAACCACTTCGACTCGGTTTTGGAGGTTTCGATACATCCAGTCCGCCGACCCGATGTAAATGAGACCCTCTACGGGATCCTCTTTACCGTTTCTAAAAAAGAAAATTCGTGAATGCTCTAAGTAGCGACCGATGATTGATTGAACAGAAATGTTTTCACTGAGTCCCTTCACACCTGGACGAAGCACGCAGAAACCTCTGACGATCAGTTGAACTTTAACTCCTGCTTGTGATGCTGCATACAGAGCCGAAGTAATACCTTCATCTTCGAGGCTGTTCATTTTAGCAATAATGTGAGCTGGCTTTCCGCTAAGGCTGTTGTCAATTTCGGTCTGGATGAGCGCCAAAAAGCGATTTTTCATAGTAACAGGTGCAACAAGCAGTGAGTTATAGTCCTCTTTTAAAGATCTTCCTGTTAAGTAATGAAAAACCTCTACAACATCGTCTGCAACTAATGGTTTGCAGGTAATCAGCCCCATATCCGTGTAAAGTTTCGAAGTCGTGCTATGGTAGTTTCCGGTTCCGATGTGTACATAGCTTCTTAAACCATCATTATCGCGCCTCACGACAAGGGCCATTTTACAGTGAGTTTTTAGACCAACCACGCCGTAGACGACATGCGCCCCAGCGTTTTCCAGCTGCTGCGCCCAGGAAATATTCCGTTTTTCGTCAAACCGCGCCTTCAATTCTATCACAACGACGACATGCTTACCCATCTCCGCCGCACGAATGAGCGTTCTCACAAACTGACTGTCGTCGCCCGTTCTATAGAGGGTCATCTTTATTGCGTAGACCTTAGGGTCTTCAGCCGCTTCTGTAATGAAGCGCTCCACGGAAGCCGTAAAGCTTTCAAAAGGGTGATGAAGTAGCACGTCATTTCGCCTAATAACGTTAAAAATATTCGCAGTATCATCGAGCAATAAGCTGGGCACAACGGGGTTGAAGATCCGAAACTTATGTTTAGCTATCGGAAGATCGGCAATGACGTTGAGGTTCGAATACTCAAGCCCTAAAACAGACTCGTAAGCGTCCTCATCTCCGAGTTCGAGTTCTTCCTTAATGAAATTAATGATCCACGGATCAGGGTCGGCCTCATGTTCAACGCGAACAATACGAGCAAACTTTCGCTGGCGGAGCTCCTCTTCAATCATCTCAAGTAAGTCATCTGCTTCGTCTTCGTCTCTTTCAAGGTCCACGTTACGAGTTATTCGAAATGGCATAACTTTGAGAATTGTCATTTTCGGAAAGAGTTCTTGCAAGTGAAGCCAAATAACATCCTTTAAACCTATAAACTTATAAACACTGAGATTCTTTTCGTCCCCTAGCTGAACCCACTGTGGCAGACTTGCTGGGATTTTCACCCGAGCGAACATGTTGTCGGACTGATCCGGAGGAGATAGTAAAACCCCCAGTGAAAGTGAAAGATTTGAAAGAAACGGAAAGGGATGTCCCGGATCTACGGAAAGAGGCGTGAGCATCGAAAAAACATTCTCGCGGAAATACTTGTGGAGCCAGGCCTTCTCTTCATTTGTTAAATTATTCCGATCAACAAAAAAAATGTTTTCTTTCTCTAGCTCTGGTCGAACCACAGTGTTGAAATAACAGGCCGCTTTCAAACCTTCTGAGAGCACACGTCGGCGGATCTCAACAAGAAGTTCTTTCGTACTCACCGGACCGTGAGACTTTGTGACTCCAGCCATGACCTGACGTCTCATGGCTCCCACTCTTTTCATAAAAAACTCATCGAGGTTTGACGAGTAAATCGAAAGAAATCGAAGTCTCTCTAGCAGAGGTGTTCTCGCGTCAATGGCCTCGTGAAGTACGCGAGCATTGAATTCCAGCCAGGAAAGATCTCGGCTCAAAAGTGTGTTCGATTTTGCTGAAATATCTGTAATGTTGGTGGGACTCAAGCGCCTCACTCCTAAGAATTGTTAAACTACTATTTCTATTCTAGTCTAAAGCGCCAGTTCTTACATCTGTCTCACCAAGAAGCTTTACTAAACGCCAGGCGAGCGCTATTTTCTATAGGAATGACACAAGCATCTTGGAACATCGCAATTTACACCATCCTTTTGGCGAGCTTCCTTTTAAACTGGATAATTGAATGGCTCAATGTGAAAAACGCCAGTCGGCCTGTGCCCGACGAGATAGCTGGACTTTACGATGATGAGAAGTACCAAAAATCGCAAAGCTATCTCATCGACCAGTCCCGTTTTGGAATCGTCGAATCAACCTTTACGCTCGGCGTTTTAATTTTAGCTAAAGAGACCGGTCTCATTGGTCAGCTTGACGCAGTAACCAAAGAAATATTTTCTCTTGAGAATGTCATTTTGTGGGGAGTTTTGTTTTTTGGCCTATTGGGGCTTGCATCATTGATCCTAAACCTTCCTTTTCAAATCTATTCTACGTTTGTTCTTGAAGAGAAGTATGGCTTCAATCGAACGACTCCCAAAGTCTTTATGTTAGACCTTCTAAAATCGGCATTACTCGGAGTCTTAGTGGGCGGCCCCGTGCTTTATGCGGTGCTTTGGCTACTGGGAGCTATGGGGAGCTATGGTTGGCTCTATGCCTGGATTTTTGTCGTCGGAATGCAGCTCCTTTTGTCTTACCTGGCTCCGCACTGGATCATGCCTTTATTCAACAAATTCACTCGCCTAGAGAACGGCGAGCTTCGAGATTCCATTGAGAGATATGCGTCTTCACAAAATTTCGAGCTATCTGAAATCTACATGATGGACGGTTCAAAACGGTCTTCAAAAGCGAATGCTTTTTTTACTGGCCTAGGCAATCGCAAGCGAATCGTGCTTTTTGATACGTTGGTAGAAAAGCAGAGTACTGCCGAGCTAGTTAGTGTTTTAGCCCATGAGATTGGTCATTTTAAAATGAAGCATATCCCTCGGCAGTTGGTGCTTGGGGTTTTCACTACGGGAGTCATGTTTTACGTGCTTTCCGTTGTAATGGGGAATCAAAGCCTCGTTGCTACTTTTGGATTTGCTGAAGCAAGTGTTCATGCCAGCTTATTCGTATTTGCGATTGTTTACTCACCCGTTTCTCAAATTTTGGGAGTGCTCCGAATGTATTTTTCTAGAAAGTACGAGTTTGAAGCGGATGATTTTGCCGTAAGAACTTGCAACTCGGGAGTAACGCTTGAATCAGCGCTGAGAAAGTTGTCGCAAGACAATCTTTCAAACCTGACTCCTCATCCTCTTAAAGTTTTCTTGGAGTACTCGCATCCTCCGCTAGTAGATCGCGTGAAAGCTATTCGTGCTATAAATTCGCGACTTAGCTTATAGGTCACCTTGTTGATCATTGACAACCTTACCGTAGCCAAAAGATAAAAAGTATCTCAGGGAGTAAATTAAATGAAAACACTCGATTTAGGATGTGGCGGGCACTGCCTTGCCGGAGCGGTGGGAATGGATCACAAAGCCTACCCCGGCGTTTCTATTGTACACGATATCAATAAAGGACCATGGCCGATTGCCGACAACGAGTTTCATAAGGTTCGCATGCAACATGTGATTGAACACGTTCGAGAGTTAGAGACATGCACAAAGGAGATTTACAGAATTTGCTCTCACGGCGCACAAATAGAATTTGTAACGCCCCACTACTCAAGCTATGCCAGCTTTGGCGACCCGACTCATCTTTTTCATTTTGCCCTTGGTAGCATCCCGCAAATGTTTGAAATGTTTGTCGGCCCGGGCAAGTACCGAGTCATCAAAAACGAACTGAAGTTTACGGGCTCCGGTTTAGACTTTTTTGGTTGGATCATTTATAAGATTTCCAAAAAGAAGTACGAGAAGCACTTCGCTTGGATCTTCCCGGCGAACGAAATTCATACCCACATAGAAATCCTCAAATAGGTACGGAGTCACTTGTGGGACTGTACGCGTCTAATGCACCTCGTCCCACAAGTGACTCCGTACTTTTAGTAGTATTTACGGAGGGATTCTTTAAGCGCTTTTTGGATGCCTGGTTCGGTTACAGCATGGCCAGCATCGGGTATCACATGAAAGTCAGCGTTAGGCCAAACTTTGTGAAGATCAAAGGCGTTCTTTATTGGGCAAACCATATCGTAACGACCATGAACTATCACTCCCGGGACGTTCGATATTTTGTGTGCATCTTCTAGCAACTGATTTGGAGTTCGAAAAAAGCAGCCGTTAACGAAATAATGGTTCTCAATTCGAGCAAGAGAAAGCGCCATGTGGTCTGAGCCAAACTCGGAGATGGTTTTTTCGTCCGGAAGCAGCTTTGCTGTTGACCCTTCCCAAATACTCCAGCATTTAGCAGCTTCTAATCTGACCTTTTCGTCTGCCGAGTTGAGCCGCTTATAGTAGGCCTTCAAATAATTATCTCTTTCACTCGCCGGGATAAAATCTTGATAGGGCTGAAAGAAATCCGGAAAAACCTGGTGCGCCCCATACTGATAAAACCACTCAATCTCTTCGGGACGACACAAAAATATCCCGCGCAAAATAAGTGCCTTGCACCTTTCGGAGTGACTTTCTGCATAAGCAAGACCAAGAGTGCTTCCCCAAGATCCCCCGAATACTATCCATTTATCTATTTTGAGATGGTCTCGGATACGCTCGATATCTGCAACCAAATCCCACGTTGTATTTTGCTCAAGGCTAGCATGAGGCGTGCTGCGACCACACCCCCTTTGATCAAACAGCACCGCACGAAAAATTTTTGGATCAAAAAGTTCTCGATGATGCTCGTTGCAGCCGGCTCCTGGCCCACCGTGAAGAAACACTATGGGAACCCCCGAGGGATTGCCCACTTCTTCTACATACAGTTCGTGAATCTCAGAAACTTTGAGTCTAAAAGTGTTAAAGGGTTGGTTAACCTGAGCCATTTTCTCTCCTGATATATATTCTTCTAACGGCTAGAGGTCCCATTCTATTTAACCCAGACGTCTCATTCAAGTGGCTACACAGTTTGGTCAATAATGGCCGCTCCAACTGAGTCAGACCAAACGTTTGTAGCCGTTCGTGCCATATCAACCACGCGGTCGACCCCCCAAATAAGGCCTGTGGCCTCAATTGGTAACCCGACAGCTTCGAGTATAATCACCATCATAACTAAGCCAGCATGAGGAATTCCCGCTGCACCAACAGAGACCATAAGCGCTGTTATAAGCACAATCCCTTGTTGAGCTATGCTAAGGTCGACTCCCATCACTTGCGCAATAAACAGTACGGCTACGCCTTCATAAAGTGCCGTGCCATCCATATTTACCGTAGCACCTAGCGGAATAACAAGACTTGCCACTCGGTTAGAAACACCGCCACGCTCTTCTGCACACTCTAAGGTCAGGGGCAAAGTCGCTGAACTCGATGCCGAAGAAAACGCCGTCAAAAGTGCGGGCGACATGGCCTTGAGGTAGGTCAGCGGGCTTTTCTTAGTGAAGTACCAATAAGCTAGCGGTAACACGATAAAGAAATGAGTGCAGAGCGCCACGCCAACACACAACAGATATTTCATCAGCGGAAAAAACGCGGAAAATCCAGTAGTAAGAATTAAGCTCAAAACCAGCGCAAAAATTCCGATGGGCGCCAAAGCTAGAATCGACTGCGTTAGCTTCATAGTGACTTCATAAATCGACTCGGCAACGCCGCGTAGCCTATCTAAGTGAGCTCCTCCCACACGGACTGAAAATATTGAAAATAGGATTACGAAGACAATCACGCCTAACATGTCGAACTTTGCCAGCGACTCGAAAGGGTTCTGGGGAATAGCTCGTGTAAGGAGAGACCAAAGAGAGTTCTCTGTTAAGTTCTGCTGAACATTCTGAGAAGAAATAACAAGGTCCGATCCCACGCCGGGCTTCAAAATATTGACAAATAAAAGGCCTACAAAAATGGCCAACGCACTAGAGCAGAGATAGTATAGCCCTGTTCTCGCTCCAATCTTCCCGAGGGTTTTAAAAGAAGAAATAGATGTCACGCCCATAAAAATGGAAGTCACTACGAGCGGCAAAATGATCATCTTTAAAAGGTTGAGAAATATGTCTGAAACAATTTTAAGAACGAATTGAAAGCCACCGTATGTCCAACCAAGCTTCGCTCCCGCAAGAAGCGCCACCCCTACTAATACTGCTAAACCCAATGCGAGAAAAATCTGCCTATGTAGGGGCCACTTCCACAATTTTGGCACGGTACCTCACTTCATTTTATGATTTGCGCAATAATTGTGCGCACTTCTGAATCTACACTTTCAGACACCGAAGCTGCCTTAAGGTAGCGATAAATGTCAAACGCAGAAACTCCATAAGAGAGTTCCCTCCACATAGATTCATCAGAATTTTCATACAAAGAAGCTAAGTGCTCATCGGAAACTGCCGACGCCAACTTAGGGATTCTGCCCGTCCAAATAATGCCGACGGGGGCTCCAGTAGCGCGGCTAAACAGGGCCGAGCCCGAGTCTCCATGAGAAATATCGCATCCATTAACATAAGACCAAACTAAGTCTTCACCCGGATTTAATTCATCGGGATCTTTGATAAAACGTGTATCACCACTGTTAGAGAAAACTATGCAGTGCTCGTCATACGTGCCTTTGAGTTCTTGTCTCAGGTTTCCGGCAATTCCATAGCCAAACATCATCAACTCTTGGCCCTTAACCGGCGCCGAAAAGTCGAAGTTCTTTCCAAGCTTCGCCAGAAGTGCTTCGTCGGCTTCTGGAACTTCTATTGTGAAAAGGGCAAAATCAATGTCCTTCCAAGTGCCTAAGAATTTTTTTTTAAAAGTAGTGGGTTTTTTCAGGCCTGTTGAACGCGATCGTCTGAAAGGTAACGGACACCCTACGAACAAAAACATCTACTGATTCGACTGTAGGACAGCTCCCATAGGCTTCCCAAACATGATGGTTAGTCGCGATAACATGCTCTCCATTGAACTTGCCAAGATAGAAACCCGTGGCGCCCGAAATTTTCACAGATGCTTTTGCTGCGCGCTGACCAGCCTCACTGAGTGACGAAATATTTTGGTCATTGACCGCGAACCGGCTCCAAATCGAGCCAACCTGGTATTCGCCCACATCTCTAAATGAAAACAGAAAATCTGAGAGCCTGTTATTAGCGTCATTCTGCTCAAGCTGTATTCTCATCCACTCTGGTATAAGAGGAACTGAGTGAGCTACACTAAAACTAGATAGTATTAATAATGCAAGGACCCCACCAAAAGCTCGCTGCGAGCCTCTTCTCAAAGATTCTAAACTAGACGTAAAAATATTCATTATACCCCCGATTTCTTCACCGTTTAGCCGCAAGTGCCGACCACTTCAACTCATTTACGGAGTTGGCGCAAACTTTAGGGACAATGCGTTGATGCAATATCTTTTATTGGTTGGCTGCGGGCCGCTGCGATCCGATCATTAGTGCTTCAAAAAGTAATGCCAGTGTTTGCAAATTCTGTATCGCTACAAGTAGAAGGTCCCGCGGACAGCCCCTTGCCCTTTAGCTAGTCTTTTGAATTCTTGTTCAAGAAACCAAGGCTTTCGCCAGCATGAACAACCCCTCTAAATATTTGGTAGGCAAGTCTTTTTGGTCCCGACAAAAAGTGGCCCCGTGCCTCTGGTATCTCCCAAAATTCGTTAAACAAATCACCCTTGAGTAAAGGGATAGCTTCTTTAACCCAAAACTCCCTAAGCTTGGGGCTGGATTCAGTTCCCCCCCCTAAAGCGCATGTCCAATAGCACGAGCCAAACGAACTTCCAAAAGTTTCAAAAACCACTCTGTGCTCTTTGAGAAGACCCAGTAGAGCACGAAGCCTTGGGTCCCCGGCTACCTGGGAATCGTACCACCTACGAAATGGTAGCCTGTTTGCTTGTAGTTTAAAGTAAAAAAATGTCCCAGTAGTCTTCCACCTTTTCAGCATATTTGCGTAAGTACTGAAGACTGAATCCCAATTCGCTAGATTGTATGGAGCCAACAGGTTCGAATCTGCGACAAGGTTTGAAGTAATGAACGTCAGGCAATGGCCACCTGCGTACTCTACATATCTTGATTCATCGTCTTGCAATTTCAAAAGCGATGGGTCGAAAAACGTCTCGGGCAATTTGAGAACTGAAATGGCTTTTGGCAACCGTTCCATAGGCATAGCATCGATACAAAGAATGTCGCCAGGCGAGAAATTCTCCGTTAGCAGACCGTCAATCTTGTCTTTCACAGCGTCGCGCGTAGCTTCGTTGACTTCAAAAGCAAATCTTTTTTCCACTGCCGGAGAATCTGAAAGCTTGCCATATCCAAGACGTTCGCCGTCCTTTGTTTTTATAGGAACAAAGGAGTAAAATCCCACAAAGTAATTGACTGCCCCCAAAAAATTCGATCTTTCAGAGTCGCTCAGAAGGCCGGAATCAACAAGCGCTGAGTTATAGCAAACGCCGTCGCGGTTTTCGTCTTTTCTCGTCGATTTCCAGATTGATTTAGGAACAATATCGGAGGCTTCAAAAGCCACTTTCAATAGAGGTCGCAACAAATACATTTTCCGAGCCTCGCCGTAGGTATAAGACGGGTGAGACCCTCGGTCTAAAATTTCTGAAGGGTTCTTTTCTAATCGACATTCCGGAATAATTTTAGGGACCTTATCATTTCTTAAGGAGTACATTTTAGCATAGTCGCGTAATTTGTTGCACTCCGCCCTGGTAGTATCCTCATCCAAACCCACAAGATAAAGGCGATCGTTATGCAGTAAAAAGTCGATGCCTTTTTGCAACTCGCTTGCACCATATGCGGGGCAAAGTCCAGCGCTACATACCGCAAAGGTAGAGATCATAAAATTTACAAAGTAGTTCCTCGACGTCGCAAAGGAAGAATACAACGCACCTCGAACTTCATTATTTAACAAAAAGAATTCCACTCATACCTCTTCGTGCAGCTTTTCGTCTCAATAAAATGCTAGAAATAGCAGCACGGGAACAGTTCCAAAGATTGTTGAAAGACAACCTGGGAGAGTACGTCTAACAAATTGTGTTAAGGTGATTATACTAAATTCGACGCCCTCGCGTGAGAGTAATGATTACCCGCTTGGGTGTCGAAATCCTATACAGTTTTGGATGCCCACTCATTTACGGAGTTGGCGCAAACTTTAGGGACAATGCGTTGATGCAATATCGTTTATGATTTGGCGGTGGACCGTCATCGAAAACGTGACCCAAGTGACCATCACACCTTGAGCAGATAACCTCTGTTCGCGACATTCCGCAAGAGCTGTCCTCTATCTCTCTAACGGATTCCCCCCCGACAGGCGCCGTAAAACTTGGCCAACCCGTACCTGAGTCAAACTTCCCTTGGCTTCGAAAAAGCAACTGACCACATCCGGCACAACTGTAGTCGCCTGGGTCGAACTTACGACAAGACTCGGAGGAAAAGGCGCGCTCTGTACCTTTGTTTCTCAGCACCTCAAATTGTTCCGGCGTCAAACGAGCTCGCCACTGCTCTTCTGTTAGTGCCTTCCAATTTATATCTTCCTTTTTGCTCTGACTATTCATTTTAAAACCTCCGTCACAATTGAGAGCCCTTCTTAAATCGTTCTTGATTGTACGAAAATCTCAGTTGTAAAAACTCGACGAGAAGAGCGAATCCCATGGGTAAATAAATGTAAGCCTTTGGCACATGCCCACCCAATCCTTCTACGCCAAGAGTAACGCCAATAGTGATTAAGAACGATAGGGCCAATATCTTTAAAGTGATATGCCTTTGTACAAAACTCGCAATAGCACCAGAAAAAATCATAACCAAAGCAAATGAGATTATTACGGACGAATAAATAACCCAAAGACTGTCGGTAAGGCCACTCGATCAGTAACGATAGAGATCAACAAAACGTTATCGATACCTAATACAAGTTCCAGCCCTACTAGCAATGCAAACGTAGCAATGAGATTGTAATCCAAAGTTTCTCCTTCTTACCAAACACTCAGACGAAAGAATTTACCTAATTTTTGCTCTACTCGTCGAAACACGAATACCACACCGCTCGAAGGTGATCCTCTTCTGTTAACTCAAGATGAATCTCTGTTAATGCCCACTCACTTGGCAAATTCGCACCTTCTAAACGCTCGGGCCATTCAATCAAAACAAGTGCACACTTTTCAGAAAATTGATCCCAGAATCCGGTGCTCTCAAGATCTAAAGCATTCTTGATGCGGTAGAGATCCCAGTGGTGGATCTTTACCTCGCCACCATCATAAACATTTTCAAAACCAAAAGTCGGAGAACCCAAAAACTCATAACCACACTCCTCGACGATAAAACTCGCGAACTGGGTTTTGCCAGCTCCCAAGTTACCTTTAAGTAAGACGATGGCACGCTCGGGGAGGCTTTTAACAACGCCTTGAGAAATCTCCTTAAGACCAACTAAATCAACTCTTTGCACTTCACGCTGCGATTTGTTCATGAAGGCCTTCTTTCAAGTCGCTTAAAACACTCTGGTAAAGTTTCAATAATGTCTTGGGGCTCTAAGCTTCGAACACTTCCATTATTCTTGAGCCATAGTTCAGAAGCAAAACCATGCGCGAAGACGCCAAGTTCAATGCCTGCATTCATCGGGTAACCCTGAGCAAGTAGCGATACTAATATACCTGCGAGCACATCACCACTGCCTGCTTTCGCTAGCTGCGGCCCCCCGCTCAAAACTACTTTCGCATCACCGCTGGAATTAACTATCAGCGTGCGATATCCCTTTGCTACCACCCAACAGGCAAATCGTTCGGCAATTTCTTTTGCCGCAGAAAGTCTGTCTTTCACGATGACATCTATCTCGCAGCCAAGAAGTGACGCCATCTCCCCTGGATGGGGAGTCAACACGACATGCGGCCCGAGTCTTCTTGGTGCCTTTAACATTTTAAAAGCTTCTGCATCGAGCACCACAGCAATAGCTTTTGATTCGGTGAAGCCAAGCAGCGATAAAAACATATCATCATCTTGTGGTGAGAGCATTCGAAACCCTGGCCCCAATAGAAGAGCATCAAACTTTTGCTGAAGGAGATTTTCTATCGATTGAAATTCTTGAGTGAGAGCAGAAGGGATTTCACTGAGAATCGCCGAAGAACTCTCTAGGTCTCGACCATAATGTAAAACGTAGCCAGCTCCAGCACGAACGGCAGCCCTGGCTGCGAGTACTGCAGCACCGGACATACCGCGGCTGCCACTGAGTATTGCGGCTCTACCATTTGTCGATTTGTTTGCGGTGTTAGAGACTTTCTTTAAGTGGGCTGATGCATCGACTGCTCGCACAGTCGAAATTGCAGGTAAATCTAACGCAGGAAAACTTAGTTTTACCAAAGAGAGTCTCCCGACGTTTTCAGGTCCACTTTCTAGAAAAAACCCTGGCTTATTAAAGCCAATGCTCAATGTCCAGTCTGCGCGAAAGCACTTCCCTCGACTTGTGCCCGTATCCCAATTAAGTCCAGTTGGCCCGTCGATGGCGATTCGAATAATATCACTACGCGAATTGCTGAGATCAATCGCTTTAAGATAGTCCCCAGATAGCGGAACGTCAGTAGCGCCTGAGCCCAATAGCGCATCAATAGCCACTAGAGAGTGCTTCCTACCTTGTGCGTCTGAGAATAGGGATTTCTCAAACTCACTAATGCCTTCCACTTTCACGCCGAAGAGTTTGGCCCTATCACATTGTGATTGCGTAAGAGGCTTTAGTCCTCCTGCAAGGTCAATCACACGAACATCAAAGCTCCAAAGGTGCAAATATCTTGCGACAACCCAACCGTCGCCCCCATTGTGTCCACCGCCTGTAAGAATATAGATTCTTGGATGGGCCATTCGATGAAGTTTTGCAGCGATCCGCTGAGCAATTTGTGCTCCTGCTGACTCCATCAAAAGTTCAGAAGAGAGTTTGAAATGGCTCTGAGTGTACTCATCTATTTGCTGAAGACTTGATGTAAAATAGAGCTTTTCCATATTCTCCTATACCTTAGCCGCAATCACTTAGGTTTAGCGCAATTGTAGTAAGTGAGCTTCTTTTGTGCACTTGAAGAGTTTCAATGAGAAGAATCTACTTGCTTCGGCTACTTCAGTTGCGGCTATTCAATATTGGGATCGTTTAAAATTTGTACCATTTGCATAACAGACGCACGAAGACCAGCAACCAAACCATCGCAAACAAGAAAATGCCCAATATTGACTTCAACTAAGTGAGGCAGCTTTTTGATTCTTCTGGCTGAAGAATAATCAAGCCCGTGCCCCGCATGCACTGAAAGACTTTGCTCTTGTGCGCACATAGCCGCCGCCTCTAGTCGGCTCCAGTCGACCCCCGAAGCCATAGAACCTTTCATTACCCAGTGCCCCGTATGAAACTCAACAGCATGAGCACCCGTTCTTGCACTCGCCTCGACCTGCCTAATATCCGACTCGATAAACATAGAAACTCTCGTACCGACACTCGCAAGCTTTTGAGTCGCATCTCGCAGCCATTCTGCTTTGCTTGCGACATCGAGGCCGCCCTCTGTAGTGAGCTCTTCTCTTTTTTCAGGAACAAAACAGACCCAGTCGGGTTTTCGCATAAGAGCTATTGCGAGCATTTCATCTGTCGCCGCCATTTCCAAATTAAGAGAAAGCAATCTCACCCGGCACAAGTCTTCGAGATCCCTATCCTGAATATGGCGCCTGTCTTCTCTGAGATGAATAGTAATTTGATCGGCGCCACCTTGGCGACATTCATCGGCAAAAAACAAAAGTGACGGATAAGCTGTCGTTCCACCTCGAGCCTGTCTCAACGTAGCAATATGGTCGATGTTGACGCCAAGGCGTATATTTTGCGGCGGCAACCACAACGGAGGTACTTTACCAGGTTGAGCCATAGTAGAGGGATTTCCAAAGTGATTCAAACCGTCTCCTCCACCTGCGCGATTTCTCTTAAAAGTATCGTTGCCAGATCTTCAGCAATATTTCGAATCACTGGCTCGCGCTCCCCTTCAACTAAAATTCGAATTAGCGGTTCGGTGCCAGAATACCGAACAAAAATGCGGCCCTTTTTACCGAAGTCCTGTTTGTACTCAGATATCTTCTTTTGGAATTCCTTCAAGTCTTCAAGCGGAACTCGTGTGGTGACACATACGTTTCTCAATACCTGCGGAAGCTCTTTGAGTTTCTTTTTTAACTGGGAAAGTTTGGACTGCTTTTGCTTCATGACAGCCAAAACTCTCAAGGCGGCGATCAGGCCATCCCCAGTTGTCGAAGAGTCGAGAAAGATAATGTGTCCCGAAGATTCTCCGCCAAGGTTATAGTCGTTGCTTCTCATGCAATCGACAACGTACTTGTCTCCAACGTCGGTCTTCTCTAGTTTCGCCCCCAGCTCTGCCAAAAATAATTCGAGGCCTATATTGCTCATTTGAGTAGAGACAACCGTATTCTTTTTCAAAGCGCCTCTTTCAATCATATCTGCAGCACAAATTGCCAAAATATGATCGCCATTCAACACATCGCCGCGCTCATCTATGATGACGACCCGATCGGCGTCTCCATCAAGACTAATACCCACATCAGCACGGTACTGAATGACAGTTTGAGCGACGCGATCAGGATATAGGGCACCACACTTATCATTGATGTTGAGGCCATTTGGTTGGTTACTAACAACAATGACTTCTGCACCAAGCTCCTCAAGTATCTGCGGACCAACCTTGTAGGCAGCTCCGTTAGCACAATCCAATACAATCCTTAAGCCATCAAGCGTAAGACTCATCGGAAAAGTATCCTTGACGTAAACAATATATCGACCGGCACTATCATCAATTCGCTTTGATCTGCCGACGTGTTCGCCCTTCGCTAAATGTTCAACCAGATCGGCGTCAAAAACCAACTTTTCAATTTGAGCCTCAAACTCCGAAGAAAGCTTAAAACCATCCGGCCCAAAAATTTTGATGCCGTTATCTTGAAAAGAATTGTGAGAGGCAGAAATCACAATGCCCGCATCCGCTCTCATATTTCGAGTAAGAAATCCAACACCTGGCGTAGGCAAAGGGCCAACCAATTGAACATTAACTCCCATTGAGTTTAAGCCCGAAGCAAGCGCCATTTCCGTCATGTAGCCGGATCGTCTCGTGTCTTTTCCGATAACCACTTTGCGCTCTCCGATAACGGATCGCGATTGGTTTTGAATTAAGAGAAACCCCAATGCTTGCCCAACTCTTGCGATTACCTCAGGAGTCATAGGGTACTTGTTAGCGGTGCCACGTATTCCGTCGGTTCCAAACAATTTGTTATGCTTGTGTTTACTCACGTTCGGCCCTTGTTGTTAGATCATTCCCCGTATTGTCTTTGCTCTTCTCGTTTGGCCTTTGTTCACTTTTGATTGCGCTCTTCGCACTTTTCTTCAAGCGCTCTACCCGGACCTCTAACTGCGAACGCTGCAACGGCAAAATACCAATCATTTTTAAGTCGGAATAGTTGATTACAATCGTAAACTCGTCTTGGCCCGCAAAGGGCTCGAGATGTTCTTTTGTGATCTTAAGTTCAGGCAAGCGGGTCATTTGTCTCAGGATGCTCTCTGCTCCCATAACAACGAGTTCACTTGGCTGCACCGAGAGGATCTTTAACTTGGGATGTTGATTCGCTTGCCCATTTTCAAAGCCGACTTCGGCGGGAAGGCGCTTTTCAATGATATGATCAAGATCCAAAAAAATTCTACTTGGGCCAATTGCCGTTACGCGGGCACCGAGTGGCAAAGCGAGGTCTTTATCTGAAATAGTTACGACTTTCTGCCCGAATCCTTGATTCTGAAGATCAATCTGAACAGGCTCAAGACCTCGTTCAACAATCTTTCTAAGAGCAACCCTCGATCCCGTTAACTTGACCTCTAACACTTGGGGTACATCATTGACTATCATTTGATCTGGTTTCAGCGAATAAACCATAGAAACCGCGGCTGTGTGGCTCGAGTCCCTTCGACCAAGTACGGTAATCCACAATATCAACGTCACGAGGAGCGCGATAAATTTGTAACTTAGGTTCTCCGAAACTAATGACCTCAACCAACGCATATTTGCTACTTACCTCATCCTGTCGTTTGCATTTATGCAAACTTACGCTCCGCATCCACATCCATACCAGCTAGACCAAACATACTATACAAAGCCTGCCTCAGTGTTGGCATATCTAAATCGGAGGTCAATTGACCGCCCACACATAAACCTACCTGGTGGTTCTCTTCGCTGACGACGATGACAACCGCATCAGTCTCTTCTGAAATCCCAATAGCAGCTCTATGTCTCGTCCCCAGGTTTTTATCGACATTGGGATTTTTTGACAGAGGCAAAAAGCAACCCGCCGCCAATAGCTTTCCCCCTTTAACAACGACGGCGCCGTCATGCAGAGGGCTTGTAGATAAAAAGATAGAGTTTAACAACTCAGACGTCACAGTGGCGTCTATATGAGTGCCGATCTCGATACTATCTTCGACCGGATTTTCTCTTTCGATAACGATTAAGGCTCCCAGGCGCTTCTGTGAAAGCAAAACAGCCCCTTTAATGATCTCTTCTATAACCTGAGTCTCTTCTACGACAGACACGCTGGAGAAGAAGGGGTTACGGCCAATATGAGCCAGTGCTTTTCGAATTTCGTTTTGAAAAAGTACAACGACGATAACGAATAGATTGTTAAAAAACTTTTCTAGCAACCAGTTAATCGTGGCGAACTCAAACCAAACTGACACAATGTAAGTGATTGCCAGGATTCCCAGTCCGCTCAGCATCTGGACCGCGCGAGTTTGTTTAATGAGTAGGAGCACTCGATAAACAATCAACCAAACAAGCAACATGTCGACGACATCGCCGACACGAATCTGCTTAAAAATAAGTATAACATCTTGAAACACAACTACTCCCGACCGGGATGCACTACGCTGTTACAGGATCAGAGCCGCCAACCGCAGATCCCTTGGCTTTTATAGCCTCTTCTTCTTTTTTTCGAGCTTTTTCCTGCTCCTGCACGCGCGCTGCCTGTTCCTTTTGTAACTCCTGTTGCTTAACGTCTCTTTCTCGGTTGATGTCCGCTAAAGAGCCACCATTCAATAAGATATCTACCTCGACCCCATCAATGGTTTCTTTTTCCAAAAGGGCGCCTGCCAAGTTATTCAAGATTTGAACGTCAGCCCTAATAATTTCGTGAGCCTTTTGGTGTCCTTCAGTTATGAGTTTTCTGATTTCCTGATCGATCTCCTGAGCCGTAGATTCAGAAAAATCTCTGCTTTTGCCTTGATTCATTCCAAGAAAAACCGGGCCTTCTGTCTTTTCATAAGAAAGCGGACCAAGCTTGTCACTCATTCCCCATTCGCACACCATCTTTCGTGCAATTTCAGTCGCGCGCTGAATGTCGTTCTCCGCCCCAGTTGTGAAGTCTCCGAAAACAACCTCCTCGGCAACTCGGCCCCCAAACAAAAAGGCAATCATAGCTTTTGCTTTGCTTCTTGAGAGATTAAGTTGGTCTTCTTCAGGCAAAGTCTGTGTAACTCCCAATGCCATCCCGCGCGGAATAATACTCACCTTATGCACAGGATCAATTCCTGGCATTTTCTTACCTACCAGCGTGTGCCCCGCCTCGTGAAACGCCGTAATTTTTCTGTCTTGCTCAGAGACAACCATCGATTTTCTCTCAGAGCCCATTATGACTTTGTCTTTCGCGACCTCAAAGTCGTCCATATCGACCATGACTTTGCCCTGGCGTGCCGCAATCAAAGCCGCTTCGTTCACTAAGTTCTCCAAGTCTGCACCCGAAAACCCTGGCGTACCTCGAGCAATTCTTTCTAATTCAACCTCTTTCGATAATGGAGTTCGCTTTGTGTGAACTTCTAATATTCTTAAGCGGCCTTTGAGATCTGGTTTACCCACAATCACTCTACGATCAAAGCGACCCGGACGAAGTAGAGCCGGGTCAAGAACATCCGGTCTGTTGGTCGCAGCAATAAGAATAACTCCTTCATTGCTTTCAAAACCATCCATTTCAACAAGTAGCTGATTAAGAGTCTGCTCTCTCTCATCATGACCACCGCCGAGGCCAGCTCCGCGATGTCTTCCAACAGCATCGATCTCATCGATGAAAATCAAACACGGCGCATGTTTTTTACCCTGCTCAAAAAGATCTCGCACTCTTGAGGCACCCACTCCGACAAACATCTCCACAAAGTCTGAACCTGAAATAGTAAAGAACGGAACGCCTGCTTCACCCGCGACGGCGCGAGCCAAAAGCGTCTTTCCTGTTCCGGGAGGGCCCACGAGTAAAACTCCTTTTGGAATTCTCCCGCCCAGCTTTGTAAATTTCTTTGGCTCTTTCAAAAACTCGATAATCTCTTCAAGTTCCTCTTTCGCTTCGTCGACTCCGGCTACATCTTTGAATGTGACGCGATTCTTATTTTCAGTAAGAAGCCTTGCTCGGGATTTTCCGAAATTTAAGGCTTTGCCTCCGCCAATTTGCATTTGTCTCATGATGAAGAAGAAAAAGAAGAAGATAATGAGGAAGGGCAGCCAGTAGACAAGCAGCGACTGTATGAGTGGTGAGCCATCGTCTCTGGAATAGTTGGGAGTAATCCCTTTAGAGCGCAAGTACTTGTAGGTTTCATCGCCAGTGTTACCTACAATGGAAAACTCCTTACCACCTATGCGCGTAGCTGCCGACTCCTTGAGCGTACCGGTGATCTTACCCGACTGTTGATCAAAAGTGACGGACTCCACCTCATTTCGCTCAACGGTTTCAATGAACTTTGGAAAATTGAACTGGTCTACCGTCGATTTTCTGCTTTTCTCAAGCATTTGCCATCCGAGGAGCACGAGCACGACAAAAAAGGCCCAGAATAAAAATGTCTTTTGTGAGGAACGCATTTAATTTCCTTTTCTTGCTTACTTTTCTAACTTTTTCTAACTTCTTTGGTAGGCGCCTTGTAAGGACTCCCTCTCCATTATGCCGCCTTTTTTAGACGTATAACCCTTTAAAATTATCATCATTTACAAGTACTTACAACGCGTGGTGTTTTAGAGTTCTACAAAGATGTGCTTGGCGTCAACGCGCCAAGAGCCTCTGCCGACACGGACCTGAAGTGAATTTTGGGGCCGCCGAAAATGCTTCAACAGCTCTTGAATCTGACTAAAAGTAAGGTCTATGGAGTTAGCTCGACCATAGGCCCTAATAAGCTCAATTTGTTTCGAGGTACTTTGCTCAAGAAGCGAGGTTCTGTCCAGCGGCGTATCTTTCTGGGTCGAGGAAGGTTCAAACAATCCCTCTTCAGGCAACTGAGAAAGGTTTTCAAGAGAGCGCACCAAAACCTTTGCCTTCTCGGGGTGATCTTTTTCTAAAGGCAATATCCAGTTGATACGAACCCAGTTGCGTAAAAAATCGGTTTGGAGATTTGACGGATCACAAACGTGCTGGATATGGCAGGCCGCTGCATAGCGCTCAATCTCCTCTTTGGGCTGCTCGAGCAATGGGCGAAAGAGTCCGTTCTCAAAAACTTTCATGCCCGCAATCCCCACCCTTCCAGTGCCGCGCAATAACCGAATAAGCTGAGTTTCAATCTGGTCCCTAAGATGGTGCCCAAGAGCGATGGCATCAACTCCGATGTCTTGGGCCATTTCGCTGAGCGCCTTCATTCGAAAGTCGCGCATATGGGCTTCGCTACTTAACTCCATCGTACTTTTAGAGCTGTAAAAAGGAAGCCCGTAACTCTCACTAACCCTTTGGCAAAAAGCAAAAACTTCATCACGAAATCCTGCGTTGCTTCCTGGGCCATGGTGGATAGTAGCAACAGAAAGCTTTACGTTCGCCTTGGCGGCCACCTTGAAAAGCAGGTTCAAAAGAACCATAGAATCCATTCCGCCCGACAGTGCGACAAGCAAGTGTTTTTGCCTGTGTAGGCCGTTTCGAATCAGTTGATTGAAGGCCGCTCTTTCGAGCGGAAGAAGCAGATCTTGATTGACCATAGTCATTTCGAGATTTGATACGTTGGGGCGGAGTCTGTCAATAACCTCACGCGATTGCTGACAGACTGTTATTTCTCGCATATATGTGCCGGGATGTTGATTAAAAGACTTGAGCCTCAGGTGATCGAAAGAATTGCTGCGGGCGAAGTGATTGAAAGACCCGCTCAGGTTGTTAAAGAACTCATCGAGAACTCCATCGACGCCGAAGCTACCGAAATCGATGTAGAGGTCATCGACGCTACCGAGATTTCTGTCAGCGACAACGGAGTGGGCATACCAAAGGATGACTTGGCGCTAGCAGTTGAGCGCCACGCTACAAGTAAAATAATTTCCAGCGAAGATTTATTCAGACTTCGCACCTACGGATTTCGCGGCGAGGCCCTCGCGAGCCTTGCTGCCGTTAGCGAACTCTCTATCTTGTCTCGCTTTGAAAAAGACGAGTGTGCCTACGAACTCAAAAGCCATTTTGGAGAAAGACTTGCTATTGGGTCAGCCTCTCATCCAGCGGGTACCAGAATTCGATTTCAACGACTTTTCGATAACATTCCAGCAAGGAAAAAATTCTTAAAGAGCTCGGGCGCTGAGATCGCTCAGATCAGAAGAACACTCAAGAGCTTTGCGCTTTGCCATCCAAAAGTCACTTTTCGCCTACGGAACCAAGGCAAGCTTCAGGACTTCTATCAGAAAACTTCAAAACCACTCCTTCGCGTCCAGGAGGTACTTTCTACAAAGCCTCTTTATCATCTTTTAGGTGAAGAAAACGGTTTTCGTGCTGAAATTTATTTTAGCTCGCCTCACGAGGTTGTGAAGACTTCGCAGAATATTTGGCTGTTCTGCCAGAATAGATGGATCACCGACCGCACCCTTCAGAGCGCCATTCTAGAATCTTATAGAAACCTGCTGATGCATGGGGAGTTCCCCGTCGTGTATTTGAACCTGACCGTCCCTGATGATTTTATCGATATCAATGTTCACCCGACAAAATCCCAAATTAGATTCCTCGATAACCGAGTTGTCTTTCGGTTTGTCCATGAAAAACTGCGGGAAGCTCTTCATCAGGCTCCATGGAACAGCGACCGAAATGTTTCGGCTGATGACGCCAGCATCGATTGGCCAAGTAGGCACGCGCCACAGACTCCGCCCGAACCCAATCAATGGGTTAACTTTGAATTTACACCAGCTTCTCAGCAAAAAGACAGATCGGTTTTAGGAAACGACTCCTATCAGCGAGTTGACTTTGCTAACGAGAATATTCAACCAATGTCATCGAGATTACTCTTCTCTTCGTCTGCAGTCTCTCAGCAACCGCAAAACGGGGACACCAAGTCTCAGTTTTGCGAAGATCTTTTTTCTGCGCTGGGCGCTCCTCAAGGTGGTTTTTGGGAGCAAATGCCAATTTTAGGACAACTGCGCAAAACCTACATTGCCTGCAAGGGAGCCTCGGGTCTTATTATGGTTGACCAACATGCTGCACATGAACGAATCATGTTTGAACGACTCCAACAGAGCTGGAAGTCAGGCCATGCAAGCGACGTCCAGAGATATCTTATTCCGCCCCGATTGACTCTCAACTCAGAAGCCGTCGAAGCCCTTAACACCCTTGCTGAACAGTGGATGCGGATGGGAATTGAACTGGAAGTCTGCGGACCAGAAGAGATTACAGTCAATGCCAAACCGACATGGCTCACGGACAAAGCTTTAATGGGAGCTCTAGAGAAATGCGCCAAAGAACTGGTGGAGCTCGGCGGCAGTTTTCGTATGGAAAAACGTCTTTCTGATCTACAGTCCACGATGGCATGTCACTCTGCAGTTCGAGCAGGAGATGAACTGAATTTTGAAGAGATGAAGTCACTGCTTAAACAAATGGATGAATTTCCGTTGTCGGGTTTTTGTCCACATGGAAGACCTGTTTCGGTGGAGTGGTCGTGGCGAGATATGGAGAAAGATTTTGGCCGGATTGTATAGCGGGCAACGAAACGATGACTCCAAAGATATCCCGTCTCATCGTGAAGTCCCTCATCTTTCGCTTGCGAGGCAACCAAGAATTGTATTTGTGAGCGGTCCGACAGCAACCGGCAAGTCGGAGTTCGCTATAAAAATGTGCGAGAAGTTTGGTGGAGAGATTGTTAACGCTGATAGTATTCAATTTTACGCTGGCCTTGATATTGGTTCGGCAAAACCGACGGACGCCGATTTTAAGCGAGCGCACCACCATCTCTTTTCTGTAAAGGGAGTGGGGGAAACAATAAACGCCTCGGAGTATCGCAAACTTTTTCTGACTACCATCAAAGAGAGATCCCGTTTCGCTGATACTTTCTTCGTCGTCGGTGGCAGTGGTTTTTACCTGAAGGGCGTTTTACACGGACACTTCGATACTCCAACCCCTACACAAGAGATTCGCCTTCAAGTAAATGTGTGGCTAAAACAAATTGGCGCACTCGCCGCCTTTGAGTGGTTAACTAACTTAGATCCGCTTTTTGCTAGTAAAATTTCAGCCAATGACATTTATCGAATAGGTCGAGCGAGAGAAAACTATCTAATGACCGGCCAAACACCATCGCAGATACGAGATTCATTTCGCTCAACGCCTATTGGGTACCGCCACACTTTAATTTGTCTCTTTCAAAATCGCGACGAACACAAGCAGTCGGTTTCGCATCGCACTCAACAAATGCTCAGATTGGGGTTGATAGAGGAGACGAGCTCACTGTTAAAAGTATCACCCGCCGGCTGGGCACCTTTACGGAGCGTCGGTTACAAACAATGTGCCGACTTCTTACAAAACAGTGAAAGCAAGGACACGCTTGGTGAAAAGATCAATCAGGCCACCCACAACTTGATCAAACGTCAACTGACCTGGTTTCGTGCTCAACCTGAAGCCATCTGGTTTGAAACGAACCACTCGAACAATGCCGCCCAAAACTGGCTTTCAGAATTTCTTTGTAAACCCGCTTACTCGACCTAAAGTTATTTTTTAGCAAAGGAGACTCGCCATGCGAAGCATGACATGTTTTGGCACAACTACAATTCAAGTCGATGAAACAGAACTTCAAATTCATTTGAAAAGTTTGAACGGTCGGTTTTTGGAGCTCAAAGTTCTGATGCCAGCGGAGTTCGCTCTTTGGGAAAACGAAGTGCGAATCCTAGCAGGAAAGTTCTTTAAAAGAGGCACTGTATCTGTTTGGGTTCAGAAGAAGAAACTTCTTAAAAATGAAGCCGATGCTCCTTCAATCATTGATTCGGCGGCCTATTGGAATTCTGCCGTCGAACAAACCAAGGCCAAGTTTTCTTGGGTTCAACCTCCCGGCTTTTCCTTTTTGACCGCGTGGGCAGCCGAAGAAGAAAGAAATCACATAGGGAGCCAAGAACACAAAACAACTTTTATGAAGGCACTTGAGCAAGTTTTGGAGTCTGCAAAGGCAGACTCTTTAAGAGAGGGAAGTGCATTGCAATCTGAGTTAAAACGTCTTCGAAAAGAAATGTTAGAAACTCTCAAAAGTGTGGAGAGCTGCTTTCAGTCTCAACAAACAGATATGACTGAGAACTTGAAAGAGCGCCTTAAACAGTTAGAAGGGGTTTCAGACAACCCAACCCTCAATGAATCTGTGAGAATCGAAGTTCTGAGCTGGATCGATAAATGGGATATCAAAGAAGAAATTATAAGGCTCAACGAACATCTAGTTCAGATAGGGACCCACTTAGACTCCTCCACAAGTGTAGGTAAGAAACTCGACTTTTACTGCCAGGAGCTTTTAAGAGAGACAAACACCATCGGTTCGAAAAGTGCCATGGCCAAACTGAGTCACAACGTGATACAATTGAAAAGTCTCATTGAAAGTTTTCGAGAACAGGTACAAAACATCGAATGAAACCGCCATTGATCATCGTTTCAGCTCCTAGTGGTGCCGGCAAAAGTACGCTTTGTCAGCGCGCTCTAAAGGAAATTCCCAATCTCGTGGATAGCATTAGTTATACGACGAGGCCTCCAAGGGCGACTGAGTCAGAAGGCGCACCCTACCACTTCGTGAGTAAAGAGCAGTTCGAAGTCCTCAAGAAGGACGGTTTTTTTGCGGAAACCGCATTGGTTCACGAAAATTGGTATGGAACCCCGAGGTATCAGATTGAGGAAGCCCACAATAACGGGAAGGTTCTGATTATGGATGTCGATGTAAAAGGGGCTATGAACCTCAAGAATCTCTACCCCACGGCACTTTCCATCTTTATTCTACCCCCTTCTATCGAAGAGCTGAAACGTCGGCTGTTAGTCCGAGATGCCGGTAAGACTCAGAATTTGGACCTCCGCCTGGAGAATGCGCAGACGGAAATGGAGCAATCCCGGCTTTTTGACCAGCAAATCACCAATGAGAATTTTGAATCAGCCTTCGATTCCTTTAAGAAAATCATTGAAAATGCCCTCCAAAGGGCCTAACTTGTGGCGTCTAGAAAAGCTCTTAGCTAAGGAGGCATAGTGGCCCGCGTAACCGTTGAAGATTGTTTAGATAAAGCTCCAAGCCGATTTGCGTTGGTCATGCTTGTTTCAAAGCGAGCAAAACAGATTTTGAAGGGCTCAAAGCCAGTTTTGGCTTCAAAAAACAATAAAGCCGTCGTGACAGCTCTCAGAGAAGTTGCCGCCGGTCGCACATTTTTTGATCCCGAAGAGTCGGACACGATTATGAAGCAGATCGAAGAAAACCTTTCACGAGAAGTCACTGAGGTTCCAGCTAGTCCGTCTGTAAACGGCGCTGCAACTGCTTCAGCTTCAGAAGTTCCCAACGGCGCGACTCATCAGTAGCTTTCGCCTGAGAGTGGGCCCCGCCCCTACTCTCGAGAAGCTATACCGAATTTAGAACTCAAGAGCTTTTTCTATGAGGAGCTCTAGCTTCAAAGGCTAGTTCCTGCAAGGTTAAGGGGCGATCATTTTTCGATATTTTCTTTAGTACTTTCAAGCTATTGCCGAAGTTGAGAAGAGTAGTCGACGACAACACCTAGCCCTTATGGTAGTGTAGATCACCACAGATGAACGAGCTAACGAGCGAAACGTTTCAAGAAAAGTTGACCGACGTCAACACCTTAGAGGATCTCCTCGAGCGAGTTCTTACTTACCATCCCAATGCTCCCGTTGAAAAAATTAAGCTTGCCTATGAGCTCTCAGAAAAGGCCCATACGGGGCAGTTTCGACGAAGCGGTGAACCTTATATCTTTCACCCCTTAGCCGTGGCAGGAATACTCGCCGACCTTAAACTCGACGCTAGCAGCGTCATTACAGGAATCCTTCACGATACGGTCGAAGACACTCATGTAACGCTAGATGAGATAAAAGAAAAGTTTGGCGAAGATGTCGCCCACCTTGTCGATGGCGTGACAAAGATCTCTCGTATGAGTTTTCGTAACAGCCACGAAAAACAAGGGGAAAACATCCGTAAGATGATTGTTGCCATGGGAAAGGACGTTCGAGTGGTGCTTGTGAAGCTCGCAGACCGGCTCCACAACATGCGAACTCTCAACCATATGCCGCCGGGCAAGCAAACGATCATAGCTCAAGAAACTCTAGATATTTACGCTCCGCTAGCTAACCGCCTAGGTATCAACGAATGGAAAATTGAGCTCGAAGATCTGAGTCTGAGATACCTTAAACCCGACATTTATTACGATCTTGCGCAAAAAGTGATTCGCAAAAAAAAGGAGCGCGAAAAGTACATTGATAAGGTCAAGGGTATATTGATTCAGCAAATGCAGAAAGCCAAAATCAAGTGCGACATACAAGGTCGACCGAAACATCTTTATTCAATATACAAAAAAATGGCGGCAAAAAATCTTGTTTATGAACAAGTGTATGATGTCTTGGCGTTTCGTATTCTTGTCGAATCCCTTGCCCAATGCTACGAGGCATTGGGGATTGTTCATTCACTTTACAAGCCGGTACCTGGCAGATTCAAAGACTTTATTGCAATGGCCAAGCCGAACAATTATCAAAGTCTTCACACTACCATTATCGGACCGGACGCTGAACGCATTGAAATACAAATAAGAACTTATGGTATGCATCTGGTAGCTGAAAGAGGTATTGCCGCCCACTGGAAGTACAAAGAAGGTTACAAGGCAGACGATTCAACAGAGAAGGCCTTTAGTTGGCTTCGTGATTTGGTGTCATCTCATCAGCAGGTTAACGACGCCACTGAGTTTTTGGAAACTCTCAAAGGTGACTTGTTTGATGCTGAAACCTACGTCTTTACTCCAAAGGGAGAGGTAAAAGTATTGCCAGATGGAGCCACTCCAATCGACTTTGCCTACTCCATTCACACAGACGTAGGGCACAGAGTTGTTGGAGCTAAAGTCGATGGCCGAATGGTTCCCCTTCGTTACAAGCTGAGAAACGGAGAAACAATTGAAATCATCACTGGGCCTAAACAGTCGCCCAGCAAGGATTGGTTAAATTTTTGCGTCACATCACGGGCGCAGTCTAAAATTCGCGCCTTCATCCGAAGCAACGAAAGAGATCGCGCCGAAATCCTCGGAAAAGATCTTTTTGATAAGGAGCTCAGACGATTTCATTTTGCTCCTAATAAATTTTATAAAGAGACTGATTTCTCTAAGTTCTTTAAGAACCAAGGGATTCGAACAATTGAAGACATGTTTGTACACATTGGTTACGGAAAACTTTTGCCTGGTAAAGCCCTAGAGCTAATTGTTCCAAACCTACGACAGGACTCGAGCGAACCCAAAGACGAAAAAACTACCTTTCTCGGAAAGGTTATTAAAAGTGCCATCCAGCGTTCTGAGAAAAGTCGCAGTGCCATACTTGTAGATGGCATGAACGATATGCTTGTTAGGTATGCGAAATGTTGCAGCCCAATACCCGGAGATCCCATAGTCGGTTTCATATCACGAGGGCGCGGAGTAACAATCCATCGAACAAATTGTCCAAAAGCCTTTGAACTCGATACGGAAAGACGCATCGATGTAAAGTGGTCTACCAGGTCAGACAATATTCGCACATCACGACTAAGAGTCGTGAGTCTAGATACACCGGGGCTACTTCAATCTATGAGTGAGTGTTTTACTCAGAACGGTATTAATATCAACAATGCGCAGATTCGAACCAACAAAGACCACAAAGCCATTTCCCTGTTTGATGTCTCCGTGAAGGACATTTCTCAAATGACTAAGGTTATCGCTGATTTGCAAAAGATTCGGGGAGTGCTCTCCGTCGATCGAATATAGGATTGCTCTTCCATCCTCTGTCTGTTTATTTCCGTGATCAGCTAAAGACTAAAGTGGTTTTGGGTTGTAATTTTTTCAAATTTATAAAAAACGCCGCCCTTTCCTGGGTCAGTACCTTGCCCTAGGGTAAATTACAGCGTGGCTTGTTTTTTAAAAAGCAAGTTTGACCAGCGATTCTGCTAGCTCAAGGGGGTGCAACATTGATTGGGATAGTTTTTTTTGCAATGTTAGCTTCGGTTGAACTCAGCGCCGAAACTGCCTCGACTAACCCATCGGACATTCCAACCAACAGAATCAGGCACTGCGAAGTATTCGGTTCACCAACAAGGCTTCAGCCCTCAAGACAGGTAATTCCAATCGCTGATGAGTTAGAGTCTGCGATGACTCGAAATGCTCTACCCGATTCTCATGCACAAGTGGGCGCGCCTCTTGGAATATTAGACAGTCACATACGTTCAACAATCGCTAGCCTTTTACTTCGTCGGACTGAACTTAACAAGTTGGTGGAATTGGGTTTGCCTTCGAACTCGAACTCTAACTCCAGTTCCGATGATCCCGACCTCCATTCCAGTTCTGCTGCTTTCGTAATGCCTCCTGTTGATATTTTTACTCCCGATCAATACGAAGTCCGTTTTTTACAAGACACGCTGTTAGATCGCCAAAGAAGGGACCGACTGTCTGATCGTAAGACAAGCGATAGAAAAGAACTGTCGTTTGGTGTTTTGCTAACCTCTCTTAGGCGGAGATTCGAAAAGCTCCCAACTGAAGAGCAAGTTAAGATCGTCACTGAGCTCAATAGTATCACAGCAAAACTAGAGCTAGAAGAATTGCAAGCTTCGAAGTTGAACCAACTGTTTCAAATTAACCACGAGATCGATGGAGTTCTTGACAGAATCCTACCGCCGGGCCAAATGCTCAGTCCTTCACATAGCGATCTGCTTCCGATTGTGATGAATATTGGAAGCCTTGTTCTTAAAGGGGCTCCGTTCTCTAAAGACAAAAACACGAACGCAAACTGGATTTCTGCATGGGGTTCATTGCCAGTATGGTATTCAGATACCATTGAACGATGTATTGATGACAACCCTCCCTCCAACAAATCTCAAGTTCGCCTGACATGGGGGGCTGAAATGGCAGCTGCCGGGGTGGCTCAAGTCCTAGCTGCATTTGCATTTGCCGGTGTGAATGATTACGCAAAGTATGAGAGAGTAAATGCGACTTACCTCGAAGACCTTTCTATCTCCTTGGCATCCTCTACCGTAGGGGGATTCTCTAATGCCTACTTGTTAACTTGGTTTATGGATCCAAAGCGACCAAAGAGTTTCGTGTTTCGCTACGGAATCTTTCAGACGTATGCAGCCGCCTTTACAGCCTTCGAAGCTGGCATTATCACTTTACGTAGATCTCTGCAGCGGGGAGGTTTTGAAAACTTGAACGAGGACGACTACCAAGAAATTCTTGGGAGAGTCGCGTTTTCTACGGCGTTTGCAGCCGCGGGCGGATTGTTTCGCCCCACTTTTATTGAGCCGCTTTTAGGAAAAATCTCCTGCGCAGCTGGCCTAGCTCAAAAACCTATCTACAGAATAGGTTCGTTTTTGTTGCAGTTTGGTTGGGGCGCTTCAATGGCTTTTGCTTACAAATCTGGCCGCGACTGGGCGGCTGGCATCTCTGTAGAAAAGGAACCTCGGCATAAGTACCAGCCACCGAGTGGCAATTAACCCGCGTTAGATAATAGGATGCGAGTAAAATCGCAGAGTGTAGAATAGCCCGCGGAAAATAATAGGTTACGAGCAATATCGCGTACTCGTTTGTGGTTAGAAAGAATATTGCGCACTCAGTTCAACTGCAAAGTAGTTAGCGCGATCAACGTAGTACCTGGGCTCAAGGCGAATAAGAAAACTCCCATAAACTGCAGCTAAACCTAAGTAGCCAACTCCCCCAAGACGGGATTCTTCTAAATCAAGGGCACTTTGAACGATCTCAACCATGAATCGCGAGTAGCTCACTACCGGACCCGCACCAAAGTACCACATACCCTCACGGCCCCAGAAATGTCCTGCGTGATAAGTCATGGCCGCTTCAAATTGAATGATGTATCCCGTCGGAGGCCTTGAGCTGAGAGCCTTGTAGTAATCAGGCGGACTCCAGTAATAAGACAGCTGAGTGTCTAGCCAAAATGGACCACCAAGAAAACCCGGCGAAAAAGTTCCCCTCAGTGCGAGAGGATATATCGTAGACTGATACCTTTGCTGACTGATAATTTCTGCATAGCTTTGATACAAGACTCCTAACCCCAGAAACGTTCCAAAGAAATCTCCCTTGCGAGTTCGCTTCGAGGTTTTCTGCGCACTGTCTTCTTGCTTATTTTCGGAAGCTCCCTGTAAACCGAGCGGTTTCACATCAACATCTGATATATAACCCAAAACACCTTGCTGAAATCTGATTCGATAAAAGGCTACGCCAAACTTCTTACTTGATATTTTTGCTTTCTTTCCGGCCGGAAGATAACCTATCACTTCTGAATCAAAGTTGGCCCTTCGATAAACCATAGCCCCGTCTGTAATAATCATTGCATCAGTTGCCGCCGCTACAATAGATGAAACGGCTAGTACAATAGCGAATGCTGCTATAGATAAAAAGCCAATGAACTGAAATTTTGAACCCGATGAAATCACGATCCTTGTGATCTCTGTACGAGCGACAGCGGCAGATATTCTGCTAGAGATGCTCTCGCTCCCCGCAAGACTGGCTGGCAATTTTGTGCTCAAATGTTGATACTGCTGCTTAAATTTTCTCAAATTTCATTTTCCATACGCGATAAAGTGCTTCTCGAACAATTCTTCCGCTCATTTTGCTTTGTCCCTCTCGTCTTTCAAGAAACAAGATTGGTACTTCTACGAGTTTAAAACCTTTCTCTAGAGTTCGGTACTTCAGTTCAATTTGAAAACTGTAACCATCAGACTTGATATTTTCTAATCCGATTACCTTGAGAGTCTCCGCTCTCCATACATTGAACCCGCCTGTCCAATCACTCAAGGGATAGCCCAAGATACATCTGGCATACATGCTGCCCGCTTTACTCAAAGCCTTTCGCGTCCAAACCCAGTTCTCAACACCTCCGCCTGCAATATACCGGGAGCCAACAGCTGCATCGCAATCTTGAGCTGCAAGTAACAAAAGCTTCAGATCTGCTGGTCTGTGCGAAAAGTCAGCGTCCATTTCTACCAAAAAACCATAGCCTCGCTGAATGCCCCATTCGAAGCCAGCAATATAAGCCCGCCCTAAACCTGACTTCTTTCCCCTTTTAAGCAAGAAAAGCCGGCCTTCTTTTTGTGCAAGCTCCTCAACCAAGTTCGCCGTGCCATCAGGCGAAGAATCATCTACAACAAGAACATTTACTTCGGGACAATACTCAAACACCTCTTGGACTAGAGGTATAATGTTATCCGCTTCGTTGTACGTTGGAATTATTACCAGCGATTTCAAAAAACGACCTCAACTCTCAGATGCTGCCATGACACGCGAATCGGTAATTCAGAAGTTCCAATATCTCGAAAAGTTCAATTGATGTCTACTCCTGTTCTAATGAACTACGTCCTTGAGGGATTGTTGCGGAACTACTGTGATACCAATCTCTTTTGGATAAAGCTCCCGCTTCAAAGCTTCTAGGTTTCCGATTGGCTTCCTTCTTGAAATCAGATGTTGACCACTTTTCGTTAGAAGGAACGAGGGATCCTGTCGTCTCTTGGCTACAAACTGATTCACTGCTGATTGGGCTCTTTCGGGATTTTTTTTGTAGAGTACTGGGTCAAATCCGCAGTTACTACAAATCAATGAGGCTCGCCAACGATAGTGCACGAAGAATTCGCAGACGATCAGCGAAAAAGCCCATATCGGAAACACTCGCGGATCGAACTCTTGCCAAACGATCATCATAAAGCTCAGGCTCCACACACCTGCTGCGATGATTTCTCTTGGCCCTAAATGGGATTTGCGAAACACGCGATGTCTAGAAGCGCAGCACGCACAGAAAACAGAATCTTGAATCGATCTAATAGCCATAACCTTTAATCTATAGAACCTTTGCAAAGTAAGAAGGTCCAGTAGGCCCTAGGCCTAGAAGTTTCAGACCTAAAGCGAGGCTTGGACTTTCTTGAAGTCACAAACAAAACCATTCGCTAAACTGGTATTAGCTTTCTAGCTAGACGCTGGTCGTTGAAAGAGAGGGGCCCTCGGGTGAATTGCAAAACTTCTACCAACACATTTTTTAACATTTCGAAGATCTTATTTGCGACTATTCTTATTTGTTCGATGGCCTCTATTGGATTGAGCAACGAGACAGATTCCGAAGGTCTTTCTTACGATTCCATCATCTCTCAACTTTCAACATCTAAGACCGAAGCCCCTGAAAGTTTAAACACCAACCCCTTAGATGAGGTTAAGTTTCATGCAGGTTTGGCACTTGCAAATACTTTCTCTCAGCTGAGTCTACCAAGTCGGCCTTCTGTAACATTACTCAAACGTGGGTTTCAGGTGACTGTGGGTATTGATCTCTTTAGCCCAGAGTGGGGTGCTGAGGGCGGCTTTCTTAACTATGGAGAAGATGTTGTTAACGGCAATTTTGCTTTGGCCTTAAGAGAGTTCGACCTTAAGTTCTTTTATAGAAGTGTTCATTCTGAGAAGTGGGGCTACCGCGCCGGCGCCGGCATTGCCGCACGCTACCTAAAGGCAAGCGGAGGCGGAGTCCCAACACAGGAGTACGAGATACCAGGATCTATCTTGTTTGGCGGCATTGAAGCGAGAATAAGCCCTATAGTCAGCATCGGACTTGAAATCGGCAGCCGAAATGCTCTTATAGATAACTCTCCAGAAAGCGGTACCTTCGACGCAATCCTTCGTGCCGATGCAAGATTTTAAGTGCGATTCGCCTAAAGCATGAAAATTTACGAAGAAATTAAAAAATACTTATTTTTCTGGATAAACTTTTATAAAAAACCAGTTGTAATCTACCAGACAATTCTCGATACAAGATCTAGCGAACATCCGTTTTCTAGCTCTGATTCGAGAGATCAAACTTTTCTAAAAGCTTTTTTAGTTTTAGTAGTCTTCTTTGCTGCAATAGCCGGCCTACTTGACTCGCTCTATACTGTGTTTGTAGTTACAATCACTACAGCCTTTGCCTTGTTCTTTCATAGTATTTTGGTTTACATTCTTTTGCGATTGGCCTGGGTGCGCCAGAGATTCAACATCTCCATCTGCCTCTATATATCGGGCTTATCAGTTGCACTACGTTTACCTACCGTTTTAATACCAAATTTTTGGCATATCCCTGCTGTGATAGGAATTGCACTCTTTGCTTTGGGAGCTTTTTGGGGTGCCACCTATTTGATAAAACTCAGCACACAAGCTTCACTATCATTTGCTTTGGTGCTTAGCCTTATCAATCTTTTGTTCTATATTTTCTCAAGCTTAATTTAGTCTGAATATCTCTGCGTTTTTTGTCGAATAAAAGCTGTTAGCTACTCTTGCCTTTTCAAATGTAAGCAGAATCTGCCTCGTGGTTTACAGTTCGAAAGTTTTATAGTGTGCCTGTGCTTCCAAATCCGCCGGCACCTCTCTGCGTTTCTGAAAGCTCTTTGATCTCAGAAAATTCTGCTTGAACGACCGGACACAAAACCAATTGTGCAATTCTCTCTTGATCTTCAATGATGACAACATCTTTTGAGAAGTTAACCAAAATGATCTTCACTTCGCCGCGATAATCCGCATCGATTGTTCCTGGAGCATTAACAAGGCCCAGGCCTTTTTTAAAAGCTAAACCACTTCTGGCACGGGCTTGCAACTCATAACCATGAGGTACCTCAAAACTCAATCCCGTTGGAGCCAACACCCTCTCGCCAGGTGCTAAACTAAGAGCTGTCTGAAGTTGAGCTCTCACGTCAAAGCCGCTCGCTCCACTCGTTTCGTACTTGGGCAAATCGCCTTTAAAATGAGCTAGTCTCTTTACATTTAAAGCGATTTTTGGGTGTCTTTGGGAAGCGTCTACTGAACCAACTCCGTCCGAAGCGCTAGGTACTTTTATTGAATCAGACAGAACTTGAGTTTCCATAACTTTTATCTCCTAGCAAATTCTTACTGCGTAAGAATTTTTATGTTTATGAGATCCATGTAGACGACAAAACGCTTGGCACTACAGTCGGAACGCCTTGATCAAAATGGAATCAAAACTTCACAGGGTTACCGCCAACAACAAATTTGGCCGCTCCGAAGGGCTTTATCCACTGATCGATGTAGTCGCGCATAGAATCTACTGTTACGTTCATCACCTGATCTATCACAGATTCGACGGAGCGGTACTCTTGAAACACCATTTCATTTACGGCAAGGCTCGACATGCGGTTCTCGATGTCGTCAGCACCTAGCAGCAAGCTTCCTCGCACTTGAGTTTTAAAAAGATTCACTTCCTCAGCCGTTACTCCGCGCTCGACCAAAGACTTCAGCTCGTCGGTTAAACCGTCGACGACCTTTTGTGATTCGCCCACCTCTGTGCCGGCATAGAGCGTGCACAATCCATGATCCGTCAAAGTCATAAGTTGACTGTAAACTATGTAAACAAGCCCCTGCTCTTCGCGAATTTTCTGATAAAGACGTGAAGTCATCCCGCCGCCCAACAGACTATTAAAAATGAACGCTTCAAACCTTGTTTTGTCTTTGAAACTGCTGCTAGGGGTTGCCATAACAATGTGGCACTGCTCGTACTTCGGAGAGTTTAACTGCTCCTCGAGAAAGTCTATTTGAGAAATTTCAAAGGGACTCACTCTACTTTGCCCGACAACTACCGCCCGGGAATTGGATGAACTCTCTGGGCCGGAACCCCAACTCTGCGTTAATTCTGATATCCATTGTACGATTTCTTCGTGATCTAAACTGCCCGCCCCAGAAACTATTATGTTACGTGGATGATAATGCTCGTTATAGTACTCGCGCAAAGTATCTAGGCTACAATTCTTGATCGAATCTTCAGTCCCCAAGATGGGCCATCCTAAAGACGTGTTTCGATAGAGTTTTCTAAAAAATTCATCAAAACACCACTCTTCGGCGCTATCGACCGTCATGGAAATTTCTTGTAGTACAACGCCCTTTTCTCTCTCGAACTCTACAGGATCAAGCTTCGGATTGAGAACCAAATCAATGAGTACATCTAAACAAACTTTCCAGTCTTCCGAAAGGGTCGTTCCGTGGAAACATGTATATTCACGAGTCGTATAGGCATTGAGTTCACCGCCAAGCGACTCGAGTGCCCGCGCTATTTCAAAAGCACTCCTTTTTTCAGTGCCTTTGAAAACCATATGTTCAATGAGATGACTTAGACCTTTTTGGTGAGGCTTTTCCGAGCGCGCACCAACTTCAACCCAAACTCCAAAGCTAGAGGCTCTCGATTGGCTGTGTGATTCAGTAACGACGCGTATACCATTTGGCAGTACAGTCTTTTTAAAGACGACATCATCGTTACCGGCTATTTGGTGATTCATTAAGCTTCTAAAATCGCTTTTCTAGAGAGTTTAATTCGGCCCGTGCGATCGATATCTAATACTTTAACAGAAATGGTGTCTCCCTCGTTAAGAACGTCTGTCACCGATCTCAATCTCTCATGGGCAATTTCAGAAATGTGCAATAGACCCTCAGTGCTCGGTAAAATTTCTACGAATGCGCCAAAGTCCATAATTCGCTTCACTTTTCCTTCGTAGACTTTACCTACTTCAGCTTCTGCACAAATATTCTCAATCATTTGAATTGCCGCTTTTGCGGCCTGTGGGTCAGACGAGAAGATCTTTATAAAACCGTTGTCTTCAATGTCAATCTTCACACCTGTAGTAGCGATGATCTCTCTAATCACCTTACCGCCGGCACCAATAACTTCTCGAACTTTCTCTGGCTTAATCTTGATGGTTTCCATTCGAGGAGCAAAAGGAGAAAGCTCTCCACGGGTTGCTTTAATAACCTTTTCCATTTCAGTCAAAATATGTAGTCGACCCGCGTGAGCCTGTTTTAGAGCCTTCTCCATAATATCGAACGTCACACTGTCAATTTTTATGTCCATCTGAAGGGCAGTGATTCCTTCGTGAGTTCCCGCGACTTTGAAATCCATATCGCCTAAGTGATCTTCATCACCTAAAATATCAGATAACACGGCAACATCGCTTCCTTCTTTAATAAGGCCCATCGCGATACCCGCCACATTTCCGGTGATCGGGACACCCGCGTCTAGCAACGCCAGAGTGCCGGAGCAAATAGTGCCCATCGAACTTGAACCGTTGCATTCTAAAACTTCAGAGACCACGCGAATTGTATAAGGAAACTTTTCTGCTTCCGGAAGCACCGCTTGAAGAGCGCGCTCAGCTAAATAACCGTGCCCAATCTCTCGGCGACTCTGGCCTCCCATCCTACCTGTCTCACCAACACTGTACGGAGGAAAGTTATAGTGAAGTAGAAAACGCTTATTTATAGTGCCATGAAGAGCATCAACCATTTGCTCATCGTCGCCAGTACCTAAAGTCACGGTGCCTAAAACTTGTGTTTCACCGCGAGTGAAAAGCCCAGAACCGTGGGCCCGTGGAAGCAAACCGACTTCGCACGAAATTGGCCGAATTTGAGTCAAGTTGCGGCCATCTATGCGAGATTTATCGCTTAAGATCATACTTCGCGACTCTTGATACTTAATATCTCCTAGCACAGTCGAAATGGCTTTCTTTACGGGAGGAACCTCCCACTCATTTAAACCAACAAGAAATTTTTCTTCCAAGCTTGATTTAATTGCATCGAACGCAGCATAGCGCTCTTGTTTTTTCTGAATGGTAAGGGCGTCTTTAACCCGGCTCCCCACTTCTTGGAGGATTTTTGATTCCATATCTTTGTCAACAGCGGCCGGTTTAAACTTTCTCTTTTCAACACTGCCTGCGAGCTTTCTTAGTTCATCCTGGGCATCGAAAAGCGGCGCAAGGGACGCGTGACCGAATTTAAGAGCTGCCAAGACATCTTCTTCTGGCGCAAACTTCGCTTCACCTTCAACCATTAATATTCCGTTTCGAGTTCCTGCCAAAACAATTTCTAGATCAGCAGTTTCCTTTTGAACCGGAGTCAGATTGGCAATGAATTCGCCATTCACTCGGCCAACACGAACTGACGCCGTCGGCCCCTCAAAAGGGATGTCACTCACGTGAAGCGCTGCCGATGCAGCGACTGACGCCAAAATATCAATGGGAAAGAGTCCATCAGAACTCATTACCGTTAGAACAATTTGGGTTTCGTTTCGGTATCCTTCAGGAAATTTTGGTCTAATCGGTCTATCAATAAGCCGGGCTGATAAAGTCGCCATCTCTGTGGGACGACCCTCTCTTTTGAAATAGCCGCCTGGGATTTTTCCGGTGGAGTAAAACTTTTCTTGAAATTCTACTGTGAGGGGAAAGAAATCAAGAGTGGATTCTCTCTTTGATGAAACAACGGTTGCTAGTACCATGTTGCTTCCACATGTTGCCAAGACGGCGCCATCAGCTTGCTTCGCTAGCCGACCCGTCTCAAGAACGATTTCGTTGCTACCAACTTTGCAACTCGCCGTTACCTTCATTAATGATTCTCCTTTACTTTCGGACCGATCTGAAAATTCCTAAAATTGCAACGCACGCAAGGATCGCTACAGGGTCTTTCGTATTCTGAAAATCCCTTCACTTTTAAGTCATGCTTCTCTCGAAGCTACCTTATTTACGGATTCCTAGGCTTTCGATGACACTTTTATAGCGACTTGGTTCACGAGCTTTTAGGTAATCTAAAAGTTTACGACGGCGACTTACAAGTTTCATAAGGCCTCGGCGTGAGTGGTTGTCTTTTTTGTGAGATTTAAAATGCTCAGTCAAATAAGTGATTCTATTGCTTAAGAGAGCAACCTGTACCTCTGAACTTCCTGTATCAAGCTCAGATCTTCGAAATTGTTTAACAACATCTTGCTTTTCATTTTTCGTTAACGCCATAAATACTCCTATTTAAAATGTTTGCCTCATGCCCCGTCGGCGACTCTAAGGCCGAAGCAGATCAATGATTAATTCAATACTTGGGGGGCAGTCAACGTCCGAGAGCTATTAAAAACCCTCTTAATCTGAAAACCGCCTTTTGGACCCTTTTGAATGATCGAAACCAGCGCTCCTGTATCTTCTTCAACCATCCTGACTCCGATATCCATTCGGCTTTGAAAGTGCCGATCAATCAGGTCTCTAATCTCGGGCACCACAGCAAACGGGATTTGCCCGTTCCGAAGTCTCTTTATCCAGTCTGTGCGAATCCGTATTTGCGGCCAATGGGGTAGGGCTCGACCCAAAGGGATCCAGCCATTTTCGAGAACCTGAGGCCCATCTTGTAGCTTCATCGATTCAAAGTCCGCCAGTTTTACTGTCGAGCCAATTTCAAACGGAAAGCTACCCACCCTTCTTAGTGCCACGACAGCCGCTCCGGTGCCAACCGCTTGCCCTATCTCGTGGGCCCAAGATCTTACAAAGCTCCCTTTGCTGCAGGTGAGAGTGACCCTTATGAGGCCGCTTTGACCCTCAACTTCTTCAAAGGAAACATCTTTGAATATCATACGTTTAACCACATCGGGTGTGTGCTGACCTGCTCGTGCTAGCTCATATAGTTTCTTACCGTTAACTTTGACCGCAGAGTATGCCGGTACCTTTAAATCAAGTTCACCTTTAAATTCTTCGACTTTTTGGCGAAACTTCTCGATGTCATTCGCTGAAACCGTCGTCTTTTTAACTACTTCCCCTTCCATGTCGAAAGTGGTTGTCTCAAGGCCTAGTTGAACGTCAAACACGTAGGACTTGTCACCTGTCAGTAGGTAATCAGAAAGTTTTGTCCCTTCGCCTACAAGTAAAACCAACAAACCGGATGCAAGCGGATCTAAAGTACCGGCGTGCCCAACACTCCTCGTGTTTAAAACACGACGAACCCTCTGTACCACGTCATGACTCGTCAGCCCTATTGGTTTGTCGACCAAAAGAACTCCGCTTGGGCCAACATCTTCCACTCGCTTACTCTTCATGATGAATTCCTTTTTGGTGCGACTCTAAATTCTCTTCGTCGCCTTCCGGCCCTTCGCCAGCAAGCATAGAATCAACAGGTTCGCCTTCTACTGTGCCTCGCACCTCAGGTGCTGAACTCTGAGAATAGGCTTTTAGTTTCTCTTCTAGCTTAAAGACGTCAGCAATAGTCGTATCTTGCTCGAACTGAAGTTTGGGAGTGTATTTTGTCTTAAGCTCACGGCCAAGTGATCTTTGAAATTCTGAATGAAGCCTTGTTAAAACTTCAAGTGCCTCTTTAACTTCTTCAGCGTCTTCAGAAAGGAAGCTCACAAATACTCTGGCATAATTCAAATCGGGAGAAACGCGAACTACTGTTATCGACGGAAAGCCACGAACTCGGCCTCGCAAGTCCTTGATCAACACCTGCGATAATATCTCTCTTATCCGAGCTTCTACTCGGGTGAGTCGAATTGGTCTTTCTTTTGAACTACTCATTTCATCTCCATTAGAGTTCCTGCATTCTTCTTCACCGCGATTCGCTCATACAGGTTGCTCGATGCGTTCGCGCACGCACTCAATGGATTCTGAATTTCTTATCTCAGCTCTCTAGCAATCTCTTGCTTTTCAAAAACCTCGATGACGTCGCCCGCTTTAATGTCGTTAAAGTTTTCGATGCCTACACCACATTCAAATCCGGATGCAACTTCACGAGCATCGTCTTTAAACCGGCGAAGGCTACCAATTTTTCCTTCGTAAATAATACGCCCATCTCTAACGAGCCTAGCGAGAGCATTTCTCACAACTTTTCCGTCTTGAACTAAGCAACCTGCGATAACGCCAGCTTTCGGTACACTAAACGTGCTTCGAACTTCAGCACGTCCAAGCGGCTTTTCGATGATCTCAGGAGCCAGAAGGCCTTTCATCGCCTTCTCTACGTCTTCAAGAAGTTCGTAAATAATCGAGTAGGACTTTATTTCTACTCCTTCTTTTTTTGAAGCCGTTACCGCAGACCCATCAGGGCGAACATTGAAACCAAGGATAATGCCTTTGGCAGTGCTCGCGAGCAGAACATCGGACTCTTTTATCCCGCCAACTGCCGTGTGAATAACTTTTACCTTCACTTCTGCAGTAGAAAGTTTCTCTAACTGGGCTTTCACCGCCTCAGCGCTACCTGTCATGTCGGTTTTTAGTACGACCGGCAATTCTTTCACATCGCCACTTTGAACTTTAGAAAAGAGATCTTCTAATGAAATACCCTGCTTATTTATTTGCGCAGCTTTTTGGAGCTCGTCGGTCTTAGCTTCGGCAATTGATCTTGCTGTTTCCTCATTTTCAGAAGCAACAAATCGATCACCTGCCGTCGGTGCAACACTCAGGCCCAAAACTTCAACGGGAAATCCAGGTGGGGCTGAGTCAACACGCTTGCCTCTGTCGTCCATCATAGCTTTGATACGGCCATAAGAAGCACCAGCTACAACAGCTTGTCCTGTCCTGAGAGTTCCATTCTGAACTAGTAGTGTAGCTACAACGCCTCTGCCTTTATCCATACGGCTTTCAATCACAGCTCCACTGCCTGATGCGTCTGGGTCAGCCTTCAGCTCAAGAATTTCAGCGGTTAGCTTTATACTCTCTAAAAGTTCTTTTATCCCTGTTTTCTGAATGGCGGAGACTTCACAGAAAATATTGGAGCCACCCCACTCCTCCGGTACAAGTTCGAGCTCTGTAAGCTGCTGTTTCACGCGTTCTGGATTTGCACCCGGTTTGTCCATTTTGTTGACAGCAACAATAATGGGAACGCCAGCCGCTTTAGCGTGGTTCACTGCTTCAGTTGTCTGAGGCATCATTCCGTCATCTGCTGCTACGACTATTACAGCGATATCTGTTACGTTTGCTCCGCGAGCCCTCATGGCAGTAAATGCTTCGTGGCCTGGTGTATCGATAAATGTAACTATCGATCCGTCTTCAAGCGTCACATGATAGGCACCTATGTGCTGTGTTATGCCACCGGCCTCTTTGGCAGCGACATCGGCCTTGCGGATGGCATCTAGCAAAGACGTTTTGCCATGATCGACGTGCCCCATGACAGTAACAATCGGAGGTCTATATACAAGCTTCTCATGAGCTTTTTCACCCTCTAGCTTTTCCTGAATAAGATCCGCGGAACTTCTAAATGTATTTTCCGTCTCATAGCCAAATTCTGATGCCACAAGCGTTGCCGTTTCAAAATCAAGCACGTCACTGGGTTTGACTGTTAATCCGTTTTTCATCAAAGCAACTGTCAGTTGCGGTAGCTTGCTCTTGAGTTGTTTGGCCAGCTCAGAAACCTCTATGCTGCCATGAACCTTAACTACCATCTTTGAGGCTTTCGGAGTGGTTATCTTCGTTTTTAACGCATCTCTAGAAAGCATGTTTGTTTTCTTTTTTGGTTGAAATACAACTTCGCGTTTTCGAAACTCTGTAGCCGAAAATCCGGGTACTTCTTCCTCAAGACCGCGTGCTGCATCGTCGTCGGTGCCCGGCCGTCCGCCCGTCTTACGTTTTTTGTCGTCGCGATGACGAGCATCCGGAGATTCAAAGCCAGGAGCCGAAAAAAAACCTGGGCGAATATTTCCTCTTGCTGCTCCAGGTGCTCCGGCGCCAACGGAAGTTCCCATCCTCGGCGGAGGGCGAAACTGCCCCTGAGTTCCCGGCGGCCCGCCAGCAGAACCTCGGTATCCTCCTCCGGCGGCTCCTCGATCAGGACCTGACGTCCTAGGCGCAAATCCTCCACCGGGTCGAGGGCCTCGAGGGGGTGGTGTGGCTCTTGAAAGATCCATGCGTCCGACTATGTTTCCCCGCGGACGTCTCTCAAGGGCAGCCTGACGATCTTCTGGTTTTACAATAACTTCTCTTTTAACGGATGGCCTTGGACCTGGCGTTTCAGGGGAAGGAACTTCTGCCAATTTTTCATGAAAAATTTGGGCAGCAGCTGGAGCAGGTACATTCTCACTCGGCTGCTCCGATGGGGCTAATGCTGGCTCTGCACTCACTACATCTACGTCTGCCAAATTAAGTGATAAGGCGTTTGCTTCGAGTTGCTCAACAATGGCGGCCTTTTCGGCGGCGGCGGCTTCTGCCTGAACCTTGGCTTCTGCTTCTGCTAGAGCCTCAGCCTCTGAGGGAGCTACTTTTCGACGGATTACTTTCTTTTTGCGAGCCAGGACGGGAGTGGACTTAGACTTCTCTGCGGCACCTGCCGGAGTCTTTGCCTTTGCAACTGTTGCCGTCTTCTTGGCAACTTTCTTTCGCACTGTCTTTTTCGTAGTCTTACTCTTAGTGCTCGACTCATCGAACTTCGAGCGTATAAGAGTCATCGTATCTTCATCGAGTGAGGACATATGACTTTTTACAGGAATTTTCCACTGCTTTAACTTATCAAGCAGTTCAAGAGGTTGAACTCCTAGTTCTTTTGCAAACTCAAAAACTTTTGGTTGCTCCACTTAAATCTATCCTCGCTTCTCGTGTACATTCACCATCAAAATCAAACCCAGACACTAACAGAAAATAATTTAAAATAATACCTTTGTCGTATCCTCTGCTATTCCGCTTTTTCTGGACCGCCCAATGCGACATCGTTGCCTTCGCCAGGACCCGCCGCTTCGGGCTCTGAAGAGTCACTTTCTTCTTCGGCAGCTCCATTACCAGACGACTTTTTCGCAAGTTCTGCCAATCCTTCTTTTAAACGTTGATCAGCAAGAGATTTGGCATCATGAGAGTTCCGGCCCTCAGATGCAGCGCTTGAAGGCTGAGCAATGGGCGCGCTAGGGATCTCTTTTCCTTCTGCTTCATACTTCGCCAAAAGGTCCGCACAATCCTTAATCAATTTACCGGCTCTCTCTGGATCATCAAAGCCGGGCACCAACATTATATCTTCTGCGCGAGCAGCAGCAATACTCTGGAAGGAGCCGTAGCCCGACTGATAAATGCTCTGTGCTAAAGTTTCTGACATGCCCGGTATTAGCATAAGATTGAAGATGGCTTCGGATGTCTTTTGGGCCAGATTGCTCTCTGACAGTATATCGATTCTCCATCCGGTCAGTTTAGCGGCAAGGCGAACATTCTGCCCTTTTCTACCGATTGCCAAGCTGAGCTGAGTGTCTGGAACGACAACCTCCATCTCTTTTGTTTGATCATCAATAAATACTTTCGAGACTTCCGCTGGTGCCAGCGCATTGCAGGCAAATCGCGTGACGTCTTCATCCCAAGGAACAATGTCGATTTTTTCGCCGCGTAGCTCTTGCACAATATTCTGAACGCGGCTTCCTTTCATCCCCACACAGGCTCCGACAGGATCTATCGCGGCGTCCTTACTATAAACAGCAATCTTGGCTCGCGAACCGGGTTCGCGGGCTGCTGAGACAATCTCAATAGCACCCTCGTGAATTTCTGGAACTTCAATTTCAAATAGTTTCATGAGATAGCGCTCATCCGCACGAGACATAATGATCTGCGGTCCACGAGTCGACTGCCTCACATCAGCAATGTAACCTTGAATACGGTCACCTGGCTTAAATACTTCTCCTGGAATTTGTTCACGAAGAGGCAAATACGCTTCGGTTCTACCAAGGTCCACAACAATTGAGCCTCTTTCTACTCGGCGAGCAATACCAGAGGCAATCTCACCCTTTCGAGCCTCAAACTCTTCAAAGATAATTTCTCTTTCTGCATCTCTAATCTTTTGTGTGATAATTTGTCTTGCCGTTTGCACTGCTATTCGGCCCAAGTCGGTGGCATCCATCTTTATACCGATATGGTCACCAACCTGAGAATCAGGATCGAGCAATTTAGCTTCGTTTGTTTTTATTTCGACTTCTTCGTCAATGAAATCTTCTGGCTTAACAACTTCTTTGAATTCGAAAAGCTCAACCTCGCCGCTTTCTTCATTGTATTCCGCGGTGATCTCTCGGTACGTTCCGTACTTTTTGCGAGCCGCTAATAGCATTCCTTGAACGATGGAATCAATAATAACCTGCTTATCTATACCCTTGTCTTTACCTATTTGTTCAATCATTCGGCTCAAATCAGAAAACACATTATCTGCTGCCATATATCACCTCATTTAAAACTAAAATAATCCCTATTTCTGCTTCTTAGGAGCTTTGCTCGTTTCAAATAACCGTTTGCCGCGCTTCACTTTTACAAAGGGCAATGTAATTTTGATGCCTTCGTCAAGTAGAACAGAAAGCCCACCCGCCTCAACCGACAGCAAGTTACCCGTGTATTTAAGCCTTCCCGCTGTGAGCTTCTCATTTATCCCAGGATTATCGCCTTCCACGGGCTCAATCAGTGTCACTTCTACTTTCGACCCCACTACTTGCTCGAAATGCCACGGCTCACGCAGTTTTCTTTCCAGCCCCGGAGAAGAAACTTCTAACGTGTATTCTCCGCCAGGCATCAGATCTTCCGCATCAAGAAGTACACTTAAGCTGTTCGAGATCAGCGCACAGTCATCAAGTCCGACAGTTTCACCCGGTTTATCAATATAGATTCTTAAACTTCGCCCTTTTCCGCGGGATCCAGAAATTACCTCTAAGTCATAAAGGCGGCAGCTATGCTGTTCGCACACTCCCATTACAACTTCATTTAATCGTTGATCCAAACTCAGAGATTTCTCCAGGCAATAAAAAAAGGGCCAAAAAGGCCCTTACAGCGAGGCAGTCTAGCAGAGACCAAATTCCCAAGCAACCTGAAATTCTGCACCCTATTCCTTCTGACGTGTCATGAGCAAGGCATCGGTAGCGGGCCCTCCAGCAGGATCCTTGTAATACCCCTTACGAATAGCACCTCGAGAAAAGCCCAAAGACTCATAGAGCCGAATAGCCGGCAGGTTTTCAACGTTCACTTCCAGCCAGAGATGAAACGAAGGTCGCCTGGCCAGCAATTCTTTAAGTAACGCAGTGGCAACTGCCTGCCTTCTCGCCTTCAATGTTACGGCGATCATGTCTATCTCTTGGACGTCCAGATCGATCTGGCGCCAGAGAACAAACCCGCCGATCAAGTTGGCATCAATTCTCGTGTGCTCTTCGAGCTGCAGGATATTCCACTCTGAACCGTCGCCGACTGCTAAAAGGCAGTAGCAACATGATAGGGCTTTTTGGAGTGCGCTGATATCCCACGTAGAGCCCAGCCACCGTAGCGACTGCTCATCTTCGTACAATATCTCCAGTAAGCGAGCAGCTATTTTATCGACTCTCATAAATTGTCTTAGCGATCATTTTTTTATCTTGGGTTCATCTGTAGATTTGCTCACTTTGTCAGCTGCATCTTGCGGAATCTTTTGAACGGGCGAAGTCTTACCAGTCTCTTTACCCTTAATATCTTTCGTGGCTTCTTCTTGGGCCGGTTTTGTTGAAGCTGGCGACGCCTCTCCTGCCACCAATACTTGTGCCCGGTAGCGGCGCTGCAAACTTGAGAACCATTCGCGGAGGCGGGTTTCTGCCTGTTCTTTTCGCAGATAAGCCAAAATCGACTCTTTGAACTGCGCAAACGGCGCGGTACCAAAGCGACCGCGATTTTTTCGGTAATACTCTAACGCTTCTCCGTCAGTGGGGGTCACCATCGCCGACTCTGTTTTGAACTGAATAAACTCTTCCGACCAAATTTTACGTTTTGAAAATTCAGACAACTCCTCATCGGTAGGAGCAAGTTGTCTCCAATAATTCTGAGCTTGAGCGCTTTTACCCACATTGGATTTTGTTTGCGCTACAAGAGCGGCTACCCGTGCTTTCGACGGCTCTTTAATAGTTCCAAACGCCTCTGCTTCTCGGTAGGTCGCCCACTCCAGCAGGACACGGGAAGTTTCTTTGGCCATTTGCTTTTTGTTATTCGATAGATCAAAAAAATGAAGCGCCTCTTTGCGCTGAGAAGATTCTAATGCAGAATTAATTTCAACTTCCCGCGATGTTACAACATGGCCCTCTAACCGACCTACGACGTCGACGGAAAAAGCAAAGGGGGTGCGACAATGGATCAAAAACAAAAATGCGACTGTTATTTTCTTCACAGTCGCATTCTACCAGGATGACCCAGGCTTTGTTAATGAAATTTCCTAAAAGCTGAATCGAGAGTTCAAAGAGAAAATATAGTAGCTAAGTGACTCAATCGAGTTTTGATCTACCGGAGTAACAATTTGGTAGCTCACTGGCTGATCTACACGGTTTGTTAAATTGAAGAAGTACCGAAAGTCCAAGCCTACTGCGAAAGAGTTACCCAGCGAGAGATCAGCACCGGCGAGCAAACCAAAGTCATAAGCCTGAGAAGTGATTTGCGGCATGATGACAGGGTTAATGTCTTTATATGCTCGTCGAGTATAAGAAATCGCTGCGCCAAGCACTGGACTTACCTTTGAGCGTAAGATTCTGTACTTCCCTTCGCCAGAAATGTTCCACTGATCCATTTGTCTTAAATAGGGTGTAAAAAACGGGTTCACTCCCGGAAAGTAACCTAACGGGTAAGGAGTTTGTACATCGTAGCTTGAAAGTGTAAACCCCATTTCAACCATTAGCTGCTTGTCGATCTCAAGTCCGGCTGAAGCGCCCAAGGCGTAAACACCTCTGACATTGTCAGCGCTTGGGTAATCAGCGACACCAGCGCGACCGCCGACATAAAACCGCATTTCATCATCCGAAGAATCACGATAGCTCTCTTCAACGTAGCTCTGCTCAACTACGGGAATTGGCTGCACATAAGCCGCGCGACTTTTTGTATTGGCAAGTGGATACTGGTACTCAGCTTCTTGTTGGTCTTCATCATTATCTTCGATCGCGCGCTTTTTGGCCTCAAGGCGCTTAAGGAGATTCTTTTGTCTGTCTCTTTCGGAGCGAAGCCTTTCTCTTTCGAGCCTTTCAACGAGCGTATTTTCTGTGTTTTGCTCAGTTTCGATTCTCTTTTTTCGAAACCGATCTGCTCTTGAACTCTTTAACGGAGTGTCTTCAACGTAGCCATCAGGCAGGCTTTCACCGACTTCGTAGTCGTTCGATTGGTCGAGGTTTTTTGAGCGAATCCGGCTGGGTCGCAAATTGACCGAGGGCTGGATGTTCACGTTGTCTATCTCATACTCGATTTCTTGCTTGATATCGTTATCAATATCTTGCCCAAACTCTGTTTCATTTTGAGACAGAGCTAATCCGCTATATGCCAAAACAAGCATCGCAGATAACCCCGTAGCAATATAGATAAGCTTCTTCATAACACTCTTCCTCGTTGGTTGGATTTACCTTCGACCTTTAACAAGCAAGCCCCATACCTTGACTTTACTTTTTTCATGCCGAGCGCAAGTGACTTAAATCATTAGGCTTTTTAACAAAGTTGGCGAGCTTTCCTAGGTCAGAGGGGTGTCAAAAGGGTGCACTTCGGTGCCCAAAAACGGCCAGGTCTTGGCATTTTGTCCCATGTTAATTTGTCCCATTGTAGTTCTCCGGCGATTTTGTCCGCTGATAACTTTTCAGGGAATTTGACCGCAAATAGATCCCCTTGAGGTGTTTGGGCCTGGTCTCTACTGGCATTTTGTCCCTTTTTTTGATCTGTGTTGCTGCCTGGCTATTCGAGCTGCCTCATTTCTCGAGATTTTGTGGCGACAATTTTCGAATCCCGATAGAAGGATTATTGCTTGATTTCGAATCGGCCTACTCCTATTTTGTTGAACACGCAAAAATACGATAAGGCGTTTGGTGCGCCCTTGTGGCGGAATTGGTAGACGCAGTGGATTCAAAATCCACCGGTGGCAACACTGTGGGAGTTCGAGTCTCCCCGAGGGCACCAACTTTCTTTGACCCTTTTGCGGGCGCGACGAAATAAAGCTTCCGCCGCTGTATAGGACTTCTACACCCTCGCAAGTAATCATTACACTCACACCCAGGCCCCGAATCCAGTATAATCATCGCAACACAAATCATTAACCGTACTTTTCCGAAGTTGTCTTTTAAATAACTTTGAGACGGTACCTTTTTATTGGAGGAATTTTATGAAGAAGATTTTGATCGCTTGTGGAGCTCTGCTCTTTTCACTTCAAACTTTCGCAGATTATAAATACGACCAAGCTAAAGTTTCGGCTTGCTTTGACAAAGTTAAAACCGAAATTTTACAAACAAAGCAGGATGCCAAGAACATTCGCATGGGCCTTTCTACACGATTCGACGGGTTTACAAATATCCTTGTAACATATAGCAAAGGCACAGAAATGTTTATGGATGTTTTCTATATCCAGTTTGATCCTTGTGCTACTGCTGATTTTGTATCTGAGGTGAAGCTTATTAATAATAAATCTAACCATGCAAGAATGCTTCAACAGGACTTCCCAGATTGCCATTTTAAAGTTGGCAGTTCGGTTGAAGATGGCGACTGGTTGTTTCCTGGTGAATGGGCAAGAAATAGATACTCAGCAGTTAAAAAATTTGGAGATACCGACGCCCCTCTCCAGCTTGGGACCTGGATTGATAAAAGAACTGGCAAACATTTAGCTATTTTTCGTTCATTGAGGTGTTCCCCTGCTGGTGGGAGCTCAAGTGGCCCCCAAACGCCAACAGTAGCTGCAAGTGCAATTACCGGTGTTGAATGTACCGATTCCGAGTGCGTGCTTAAACAACAATAGTTCGGAATCAATAATCCACACGCCACCTTTGTTTTTTAGGCTGGCGTTTTTTGTAACGTAAGAGGAAACCCAAAGGTACCTGCTTCCCGCGGGTAACTTGCGTGTGTCAAAAACCCGATTGTTGATGCCTTTTGTTCTGTATAACTCATGAAGCCTCTCTTTCAGCCGATGAAGTTCTTGAAGTTGTGGATGTTGTGACAAATATTTTCTGAGCTCAAATCGTACATCATACTCTAGTGACCTCTCGTTGGTCAGTTCAGGCGGCGTATGCGCTCTGCATTTTTGCTTGACGGGGTTTTGGCATTTCTAGAATGACAGCCACTGCATTATTTTAAAAGTTACGAGCCCCCCCCCGCCGGGCAACATATGCAGATTTGCTCGCCTATCAGCGCCGCTAATAGGCTCTCCTGCTGAGCACCAGTAAGCGTTTGCCAAATCATCACAAAATTCAAAAAGCCTTCGAAATAGCGATTTTTAAACACGTGTTACATTAGTTTCTTTTAAGCAGATCCGTTTGTAGGTAGTCTTTTTGAAGACAATAAGAAAACTGTTAGTGCCATCGCAGATGGGAAGCCTTTAGGTGCGCAAGCTCAAACTGCTGTAAATTCGTTTTCTACGTCGAAAGTGAACGTGGAGTTTACGAAGACCCATTCAAAAAATCAGCGATATGTTTCGACAAGTCTTAAAGCTCACATTTGGAGGCGCGACAAGGGGTGCTGTCAGAAGTGTGGGTCAACTCGAAACCTCAATTTTGATCACATAAAGCCTATCGCGTACGGTGGTCTATCGGAGTCTCACAATCTCAGGCTACTTTGCTTTTCATGCAACAACCGTCAGTGGATACGAAACGTCCCAAGACGATCCTTTGCTCTAACCTGATACTTAGTTTACCTCAGTTTACTGATAACCTCATTAGGCGGATTGGTGATGCCCCGGGAGATGTTTCGAAAAGTTGTAAAACTGTCTTCCGACTCCTATGTTTAAAGACCAAAAAGCTGCCCGATAGCTTTATCGAACGACTCCCTTGGCATAAATCCAGACGCCATAGAGGGTTCGCCATTAACGGGTACGAACAAAATAGCAGGTATGCCCCTTACTCCGAACAAGCCAGCCAGCTCCCCCTGAGTTTCTGTATCTACTTTGTAAACATCTACCTTACCTGCGTAATCCTTCGATACACTATCTAAAACTGGAGCCAATGCTTTGCACGGCCCGCACCAATCTGCGTAAAAGTCAATTATCGCAGGGCGACTGCCTTTAAATGTCCAGTCCTTACTTTTCTCATAATCGAACACCTTTTCTTTAAATGATGCTATGGTGAGATTCTCCATTTGATGCCTCCTATATATTATTATATTATAATACCATAATATGTCAAGCTACGCAAATATAGTTTGCTTGCGCCCTGACCTTAGAGATACGCTATTAAACAAGTGGCGCAATTTCTAAGTTCGAAGAATCAACGGACCAACCGAGATGTGCGCTTTTGACCCAAATCGGAGGACAATATGACGAAAAACGTACATTCCGTAGAACGCGGCATTCGAATTGTTTTAGGGGTAACGTTTGTAAGTTTAGCGTTTGTGGGACCCGCCAACAAATGGTTCTTACTTGGTCTAATTCCGGTAGCAACTGGACTGCTGGGCTGGTGCCCGCCTTATGCAATGTTTGGTATTAATACTTGCAATCTTGGAAAAAAGGGAACCTCAGGTTCCTGAAGATTTAGTGCGTTTCTAACTGACCGACCGAGATGTGCGGTTAGTGTTTCTATAAAAAATAGCTGGCTGCGAGCAGAACACCGGCCGATTGATATCGAAAACGATCATTGTCGAAAGCTAACTTTCGATCGGTCGTATATTCTATAAAATGATAAGAGAGTCCAATTCTTATGGCCACATCAGTGTTCGGACGATAGTAAAAATAAAAATCGGAGTTCAAGGAACCAAAATCTTGGTCCCCTAAAAGTAGTAGATTAAAACTTGTCGGCCTTGCATTGACTCGCGTCGGCGTAGTTAGAGGATCTCTTGCCGGATTTGTCTCATAAGTGGCATTAGAACTCTGTCCCATTGAAAACCCTACGACATCTAAGGAGTGCCCAGCACCCCAGTCTTCATTAAATGGATATTCCAAAAAATATCCAACATTCAAATAGCTGGCACCCGTAGAGTCAACTTTTAGCGAATCGATGTTGCTTTCTTTCTCCTGAGAAAAAAACGAAAGAGGCCAGGTGGGGTTTTCACGCGTAATATGGGCCGGAGCGGTTTTATAGTTTAATTGGCTCGGGCTGTAAGAATGACTGAGACGCGCCAATACTCCCACGCGAAATGGAGATATGGCTTCGATGAAGATTTGCTCTTGATAACTAAGAGACACCGATTTGGCTTGAGACAAACCTAAAGCTAGATCTACTTTGCCTTCAATGGCGAACGACTCAACGCCCAAGGCGAAGATCAAAACAGTCATCAAACGGGTAGCCTTAGGGTTTACTATTGTGATTCGCATTTTACTCCAATTGACGAAAAAATCTCAAAACGGCCGTAAAGATATTTGCTCCTTCTTTACCCAGTTCAAACTTTTGGTCAACAGAGAACCTATATAAACTTGATTACTAATTGAACTATAAAATAGACCTCTATCGATGCATGGCTAGTTGACCTTAGCCGAATTCTGCGACGCATTTTTTGTTAGAAACTCCTTTCGGTTGATGCAATCTATATGGGCATGACTAGCTTAAATCTTGCCCTTGTTCTAATGGTTGCTATTTCACTAGGAGTGGTGGCTACCAGACTGGGCCTCTCGGTAATTATTGGTTACTTAATCGCAGGAATCATCTGTGGCCCGCTCGGATTTCATTTTTTAGAGACAAATCATCAACTGAGTTTGTTATCGGAAGCTGGGATTGCATTTTTACTTTTTATTCTGGGCCTTGAACTCGACTCCAAACGCATAAGATCCTTTGGCGCCAAGATCTTTTTTTATGGGCCCATTCAATTTTTTATCTCCACCTCTCTTTTAATGGTCGTTGCACACTTTCTGGTTGAAGACTTCGCCCAGCAATTTTGGATCGCTGCTCTACTGGCACTTTCATCCACCGCAATGGCGGCACAAATGCTTGAGCAAAACCGCCAGGTGGGTACGCCTCATGCAGAGGTGGCAATCGCAATTCTTCTGTTTCAGGATATGGCGGCCATTGCCTTAATAGTTGCAACTCCCCTGTTGGTAGGCTCTGCTTTAGAACAGAATTCCGAGTCTTTATTTTCGCCTCAAAAACTCCTTATCTTTGCTGGCTGGATAGCTCTGTCTTACTTTTTGCTTTCCAAAATTTACTCTTGGGTGGCTTCTACTCGCCAAAAAGAAGTGCTACTTGCAACGTCGCTATTGACCGTACTAAGCTTTGCGTCGCTAGCTCATTGGGTAGGCTTGAGCGCTTCACTTGGGGCCTTTTTAGCCGGCATACTTTTGGCAAACTCTAACTACAGACACCAGATTGAAGCCGACATTTCACCACTTAAGGGTCTACTGCTCGGTCTATTTTTTGTTTCGGTGGGCATACAGTTTGATGCTCAACCGATAGTTGAGCGACCCATTTCGTTTGTTCTTCTGCTTGCAGCGGCAATTCTGATAAAAGTGGGCTCCATTTTTTTGGCACTTAGGCTGGCAAGGTTAGATGGTATTGTAGCCAGAAATTCGAGTCTTTACTTAGGCCAGATGAGTGAATTTGGATTGGTGCTTCTCGCAATGGCGACTCAGCTAAATATTTTGTCAGTTGGTTTGAATAGTATTCTGACAGCAACAATACTTTTTAGCTTCTTCTTGTCCCCGGTTCTGGTTCAGATCTCTGAAAGAATCTTTAAAAGATTTTCGTACCTCACAGAGAGACCCTACGATGTGGAAACTCGAAGTGAACCAGTCATCATCGCAGGTTATGGCCGCGTGGGCCAGGTTATGGCTCGTATGCTAAGACTTCGAAAAATTGGTTTTACAGCACTCGATCATGATGTGCGGCAGGTAGAGATCGTTCGCAAATTTGGTCATAAAATTTACTTCGGTGATGCCACTCGAAAAGACCTCTTAGAAACAGCTGGAATCACTCAAGCCAAGTTCTTGCTCAACTGTCTTGATGATGTTGATAGCTCCGTTGCTTTGACTAGAACCGTGAGGGAAGAGTTTCCAAATGTTAAAATATGGGCACGAGCGCGCAATCGAGACCACGCGATGAAGCTCTTAGAGCTTGGCGCTAATCACGTATTTCGCGAAACCCTCCACTCTAGCGCGTTCGCGACAGGGGATTTGCTGAAAGAATTCGGCATGACTCAACAGCAAGCAGATGAGTTTTTGAGCTCATTTTTGCGCTACGATGAAAAACTTTTGAAAGAGCAGTTTGACCGCAGACATGATCAAGAAGAACTCGTCTCTTTTACAATCCAGTACAACAAGAATCTCGAAGCTGTCTTGCGAGCTGACGAATCCCTTTAAAGCGGAGGAGTCGGAGCACAAGTAGGTAAAGATTCCGAAAATACTTGTTTTAGTTAGAAATAAATTGCCTTGTATTATACGAAGTTCCTGCTGGGTGCATATTCGGCAGGAATTCCCTTCCCTCCGTAGAAGCTCTCAACGAGAACTTTACCAGCATGGAAAAACAAACCCATTCCGTGGCTATTGCAACCACCTATCATATAAACTTCTTTGTGTTCCGGAACTCTTCCTAAAAGCATTTGTCCGTCTGGCGTAAATCCCATTACCCCGCTCCAACGATTGTCGACGAAATTGGTAGAATGGGAATCATCAGAGAGCTCCTCTAAGAAGAAACGCTCAAGAGCGTCTTGAATCTTACTTGTTACACCATCCTCCACCGTCTGTTCACTCTTCAAATCTAAATTACGGAAGCCCCCGATCAAATACCGACCATTGTTCATTTGTCTAAAATAACAGAGGTACTTTGTGTGGTAGCACAAAGTATGAGTCTTAAGAGGAAGCGGTTTTGTGACAATCACTTGGCTTCTTTGAGGAATAAGTGGAATTCTCTGATTGCGACAAATCTCTGAGATCTGAAAGCTCGAAGCAAGCACGACTCGCCCTGCGCGGATCGTCGCGTTTGGGGTTACAACACTTACACCAAGCTTTGATTCCTCAACACGAAGGACGGGAGTGTTTTCTAATATGGATACCTCGGTCTTAGTCAGCATGGCATCCATTACTTTCAGTGGATGAATACCCCTGTCATGAGCATAAAGAATACCCGCCTCAAACCCTTTGACTCCGAGTCTTGCGTTGATCTGCGACCGATCAAGAAACTCCACGTCTATACCGAGATTCGTTAACCTTCGACTCTCACTCAGATATAAATCGGCTGCCTCTTGTGAATTTGCGACGGTGCAAGCCCCGCGACCCGTAGTTTCAAAGTCCTGTTCTGAATCGGACAATACATTTTCTTCGAGGAGTTTTCGGTTTACCTCGCTAAAGCGCCACAATTGCAGCGCCTTCTCTGTACCAAACTGTTTTTCAAGTTTTCTAAAATGTTCTATAGATCCGCAGGTTACAAAACCGGCATTTCTGGCCGTAGCACCTTCTAACAGGCTTGCCTTATCGACAATCAATACTTTGAGATGGGGATCTTTCTGGTGAAGCCAAAATGCTGTTGAGATGCCCGCAATTCCACCGCCAACGATTACTGCGTCCCAATAGACTTTGCTGGCATCTTCAATGTGAGAAAGAAGTCGAACATTTTTCGAGCTCCTCCATTGAGGATTTGTGTGTGTGCTCATCCAGTAGGACTTTGTCACAGAAAACTCTCCAAATAAGAACCCTCAGAGGTTCGAGGCGTCACTTTAGGTCTGCCTCCGCTGGTTGCAATTAGTTGGTTGCATCTCAGAACCTCAACGTCTACAGACTTACCATCATAAAATAACGCTAGATAAATTTAATCATTTCTTCTGCGGTGCAAAGACATGGATAGCCATCCCTTGTGCACTCATATTTTACGTCTTTCCAATACTCCTTATGAGTTGCGACGGTTTGAAACCCATTTCGCTTGAGGTAACGGCGAGAAGAGTCCTGTGGCGACTCAACCCAACTATGTGCGACGATAGCTTTGGCCCCTTGCGATCGCAAAACATCAATAGACATGTTGGAGAGGTGTGACCCCCAACCAATACCTTGCACCGATGGGTGTAAGAACAGCGATTGAAAATAACCGACTTTACTTTTTGAAACATTCCATAGGTGTGGGCTCACCTTTGATCGCTTGGTATCAATCCAGTTACCGGGGGCTAAAGTAAGTCGTACACCCACGACCTGAAGGTCTTCAGTAAGCAAGATGAACGACGCACATTCGCCGTTTGATGTAGAGCGCTCAATGATATCGGCAAGTTTCGACTCACTGAAATACCCATTGCCAATTTGCGCATCTGTAAATTCTTTCACAGCCAGAATCCACTCGGTGCTAAAACATGCTGCTTGATAGTTGCTCATATTCCTTCGCTAGATATCAAAGCGTGCCGCACGATGCAATGAATGTGTTCTCGCTGCTGACGCAGAGGCGCGACGAGTCTCGCCAATAAAAAATTAATCTTCTAGAAGGCTGCGTAGCATCCAAGCTGTCTTTTCATGAAGCTGAATTCTTTGTGTTAAAAGATCGCAAGTGGCTTCGTCTGAAGACTTCTCTGCAACGGGAAATATCTTTCGAGCGGATCGAACGACGGTTTCATGCGCCGTCACCAAGTTCGAAATCATTTCATGGGCGCCCGGAAGGCTGTCTTCTTCTTTTACATTCGTTAAGCGAGAGAAAGCGTGATAGCTGCCTGGAGCTGGTTCGCCCAATGAGCGAATTCTTTCAGCGATAACATCTACTGCGGTAGCAAGCTCTGTGTACTGAGTTTCAAACATTAAATGAAGAGTGTTGAACATGGGCCCAGTTACATTCCAGTGGTAATTGTGAGTTTTCAGATACAGTGTGTAGCTATCCGCTAACAACACTCCCAACTCTGACGCGATTTTCTTTCTTTCTACTTCAGGGATGCCAATATCAATGGGATATGCCATGATTTTCTCCTTTATAACGAGCTATCATGGCATATCCTCCCTACGGAGCAAGGCCTTTATAAACTAGCTTAGTAGATCATCAAGCCAATCACTTGCTGCACTTCTTGGGTACCGAGGCGATCTGTGACCGCAATAGACTGCACTCGGCTATAATTATCCACAACTACGATCGCTCCAGGAATAACCAATGCAGAACCAACATTGAGCTTCATGGCCATACATGCTCCGCTTTGAAGGCAAGATCCATAGGAAGATTCGTACTGAGCATAAAGCTGCTCAACAAGCACTTCAGCCGAGGTCGCCCCTAACCTTGAACCGATAGCTATCTCAGATCTACCTGCTCCCCTTGATGAAAGCCCACCTTGGAAGCCGGACTTAGCTATCACTGCGATAACTCGTTTTGAATAGCCTTGAACAGCGATTTCTAGCGAAACATCGGAAAGACTGATCGAGTCTCGATGATCTTGAATATTGCCAAGTAGACCGATAGCCTCCCGAGGATCAAAACTCCGGCTCACCGAGAGACCAGCAATGTCTCGTCCGTAGCTGATGCGAGCTGTACGAGTTGCGAGAAGCCCTGCTCGGCTTTCTATTTCTTGTGCGCGCTCAAGCTGAGCTGCGAGCTGAGTCAACTCTCTAACTGCTTGACGAATATCAGAAATCTGTTGCGCAAGTGCTTGAATGTCGGCAGATAAGTTGCCGTCTTGAGCATTTAAACGCGAGGCACGGCTATCGAGCTTAGCAATTTCACCTTCAATTTGTCGAACTCGTGCTTGTCTTTCTGAGGCACGAGCTTCTATATTTTTTAACTCTGCCAGTTTGGCACTTTTGTCGGAACTCAGCGCACTCACTCGACCATTTAGAGCATCAGCTTGATTCTTAAGACTATGTGCTTCCGATTGGCTTTGATCGCGCTGTGACAGCAAACCTCTCGACTCACTCAGTGCGCCAATTGCATTATTGACGTCGTTTATTTTGTTTTGAACTTCGGCAATCTGCCGATCAAGCTGATCTGCCTTTGCCAGTTCAGCCTTAGCTTTCTCGATTTTAGGTGTAATACTTGTGACTAAATTTTGCTGAGAGGATTCAACAACGCGGCGTTCACGATTGAGATCGTCGCGATGCCGCATACGCCCGCCTTCGTCCATCGCTTCAATTTCGCGAATACGTGCTTCAGATCGCGCAATCACAGCTTCAGTACGTTGACGACCCTCCTCAAGATGTCCTAGATCGGCACGTATTTCGTCGACGCGAATTTGATTGCGTTCGCCCTGAAGCTGATTCTTCTCTCTCTCTAACCCCGGCTTGATATTGTTTTGACGCTCACTTAATGCTCTATCGCCTTCGCCCACTTGAGTCAGTCGCAAGCCGACGCGCGATTGCGATCTCAGTGCCTCAGCTTCTTTATTGCGAGCTTGCTCTTCGGCTCGGCGAGATCTCTCAAGTAGACCGCCTCTTCCTGTTTCAAGCTGCCCCAACTGTTGCTCGATAGATCGAAGTTCGCCACGAACGCGATCTGCCTGACGATTGGCCTCGTCAAGCGCCTGCCTCTCAGTAACAAGTGCCTGTTTTTGGCGAGAAATGTCAGCTTGTACCTGAGACTTTTCCCGCTGAACTTCTGCCAATCTTCGGGCGGCGTCGTTACGTCGTCCTTCTAACTCATGAGCGGTTGCAGCAAGATCACCCCGGTCGCCAATGTTATAGCGCCGATTGAGGTCTTGACGAATTTCTCGGATTCTCAACCTCACCTCGCCCACTTGACGCTGAGCTTGCTGGTAATCTCTGATAGCTCTTTCGTGTTCATAATTTTGGGCTTGAACTGGCAACTGGATAAGCGCAGTTAAGCCAAGCACAATTACCGAGTTCATCGATTTGCGGTTTGCTGCTTTGTCTTGAAATCTTATTTTTTTTAAGTGAATCATTTGGTCCCCCCATACCCTTTTAAGCAAACTTTGGACCAAGAATTCTGGTATCAGTGTGACACCGCGATACCTTCCGGCGTCCACTTCTCGACATTTGTAAACTTATGAGCGAGCCTTTTTTCTATGTATAAAGGATACCGTGTCTTTGTTTCACTCTCGCTTTCTCTACACTCATTGGGTGTTTTAAATGCTTCGGAAGTACCGACACATCAGAACGACTCGGCGGTGACAGCAACTCCTTATACGAATAAAACGCCCTATGCACCAATGAGTTGGGACTATGGCGCAGGTTTTGGCCTCTTTAACCACCAAAGGCTTCACTATCAATTGTCGGGGCAGCTTGGGAAACACCTGGGTGAATGCCTATTTGTAAATACCACTACCTGCCAGCAATACATCGATTTGCTCGGCGATCTTTCGGGGCGAGAAGGCTCAACCCTCTACGGGGGCAAACTTTCCTTTAGATGGCAGTTTGTAAATTTTCCTTCGAATATGAGCCCGTTTTTTCGAATACAAGCGGGTTTGGTAAATGCGATTGAAAAAGAAGGGGTCATGCTTTCAGGAGTTGGAGGACTTGGCCTAGGGCTTAACTATGTTTTACACCCTAGATTGGATTTAAGAATTGAAGGACGACAGGAGTACTATCGGTCTCTTCCAGTTCAGACATTTCTTCTTGGCTTTCAGTTCAAAATCGACAACTGGGTCAGCGACTTTGCAGATTCTATGAAAGATATTGGAACTCAAACCATCGAAACGCCTCGGAACCTTATGGAGGCACTCATTATCAACCCTACGCGTAAGAAAAGTGACTCTGAAAAACAACCGAATGTGGAACAAAAACAAGCGCCTAGCAAAGAAGCCCAGCCATGACGCCCCTCAAAGTTCCATTCGCAGCTTTACTTATCGTTTTTCTTATTTTTAACACCGCAGACGCGGCTTATGAAAACTATCATAATGTACTAGTCGGTAGCAAAGGCGTCGGCTTCGGAGGAGCCCAAGCTGCCGTCATCGGTGACCCAAGCAGTTCCTCATTCTACAACCCCGCCACACTATCTCGAATCCGTGGAACAAGCCTCTCCACCTCCGTGAGTCTTTATAATAAGTACGATACCGGCTACGGCAGCGCCAATCTCGAACAGGCTCCACTGAAGGTTAACCAAGGGTTCTTTCGTTCACTCCCTTCGACGGGAACACTTATGAATTTTGGAAACTACGCATTCGGACTATCCGTTGTGATTCCAGATTATGACAATTTTTCAGGAGAAATCGAATCATCCGTAACTAGTTCATCTTCTACAACCACGCTGCTCAATCTAGCCGATGAATCTCTCTGGGTGGGTGGTAGCTTTGCCATGAATTTTAGCGAAAATTCGTCTTGGGGGGTAACCGCCTACTACACGGCACGCAACTTTCAGAGAACTCTGGTCGATCAAACAGTTTCTACAACATCTCAAATTTACTCCGAAGAAAAATCATTTACGAACAATTCTGTCGTCTATCAATTAGGATTTTACAGTAAGCTGAGTGATCGCTGGGGAGTTGGAGCCTCTTACCGCCTTCCTTCGATTGAAGTCAGTGGCAGGGGCTACTATTACCGCTCCTATTTGGACACATCTTCGTCTACGACCCCCACTGTAGTTAGACAACAAGACGTTGGTTCGGAGGGACGAATACCCTCTCGCATTGTGCTTGGAGTTAACTACAAAGTTGAAGAACTTCTCTCGATTGCCTTTGATGTTCATCGATACTTACCAGAAGACTTCGCTGATATGGAATCCGCCGCCGGCCAATACCGCGTACGACATGTAGAAGTTACCAGTTTTCACTTTGGTACGGAATACAGCTTTGCCTCATGGATCAAAGGACGACTCGGGCTTTTTACAAATCCCTCCTCCACACCATTAATAGGAAGCACTAACGAGAAAATGGGAGATCATATCGATATGTGGGGCTGGTCTGCGCAAGTTGAACTTTTAACGAGTGAGAAAACTTCTGTCGGATTTGGTGGCTATTACACTGGTGGAACTGGCGAGGCCGTCGAACAAATCAACCAAGTTTTGACCAAAAAAACAAAATCTAAACAAGTGTTTTCGATGATGATCACAACAGAATTTTTTCTATAAAGGTTCCTGCTGTTCCCAACCGCCTAAAAAACTTTTCTTTTTATCACTGTGGGAAGCTGATTCTAAATATTGCACACTCTTGCGGCTGCTCCTCACATATTTGCTCTTCTATTTTTTGCTAACCTCTTGCTCCTTAAGAACAAATTTAGCGAAAAGATATACGATAATAGCGATAACTAGAAAGTCTATCAGGGATGCAATCACCTTACCGTACAAAACTCCATTGTAGTTAAGTTCCCGGATGTTCTGTGCACCTGTCGAGACGAGAACTGGATTTAGAATCACCGGTACAATGAGATCATCAACTAAACTAGACACCAATTCATTAAGTTTGCCGCCAACTATTACGGCAATAACAAGTCCGATCACATTATAGTTTTTAAGAAAGCCAAAAAATCCCCTCATAACTCCTCGCAAGACACTTCTTTATATGGTTTCATCTCTCCTCCGATTTAAAACACTCTAAGGCAGAATGCACTTTTTCTGCAAGGCCTAGCGATTTCAACTCTTCAAAAAATCGACTCTCATCGTTTGTGCCAATGGTTAAGGCTTGAAAAGCATTTGGATCCCCTTTTAAGGACGTCCACTTAACGAATGTGAGACCAGATTCATTGGTAGAGGCCCGCTCTTCAAAAGAATCCGGCAATTCACTTTCTTTAGCTATAACGAAGACGCTGTGTTTTTGTTTTCGCAAATATTTTTTCATTTTTAAGGTTAGATAACCAAAATTATTTCTCACATTCACTTCACACAAATGGAGCCTGACCTCACCCTTGTTATCTATCCAAAAAAAGGCGTCCAATCCCAACGGCCCCACATAACTGCTCGTTGCCATTGCTTCATCTATAACCTTTGCAAAATGACATCGTCCTTCTTCTAGAATCTTTTGAAATTTCTCCGACAGTAGAAAGCTTCTAAGGTTTTTTTCTAGACCAAAATAAAAGTCCCCTAACCATGCTCCAAAGTATTGCCCCTTTGTAGTCACTAAGAATCTGTTCAACCCGACAAATCTTACGTTGCCATCAGAGGAGCGCTCGAACTGAAACGAAAAGTCGATGACTCTGGAACGGAAAGGCTCTACTACCAAACCGCCATGTCTTTTCATTATTCCTCTTAAGGTTTGAGACTCTTTTTCTTCAACTCGGCCACGGTGACCCGTTACCTGATCTCGCCCAGAAGTTGAGTAAAATCCCTTCGCTATCCAATCTAGTGTGATTTCGCGAGACAGAAACGTTTCTAGCTCTATGACGCTCTCAATAACTTCGATCTCTTCATTGCCTTTTAAGAGCTCCTTTAGATCGTATGAGGGAGCTTGCCGTTTCTTCTTTACCTCTACGATAAGCTTGCGCGAAAAAAGATGGGAGTGATCAAAAAATTCGAGGTTTTTACTTTTGTCTTTTGGATTTGAGAGTGCTTGAGAATGGCCCCACCATTTGCGATCGGCCGTCCTTCGGTAGCAAAGAACAGAAGCAGGGTCGTTTTCGTCTGTAATCTCAACATACTCGGGAAGTTCAAACCCCAAATTCATCATCTGTTCGCGCCAGGCTAAATCTGGAACTTGGCGCACTAGCTGGATATCACCTTTTTTAACGTTTATTATCAGAAGTGTTTCTAAATCTGAACTCAGTTTGCGGTAAAGTCTCACTTCCTTGCTTTGCTCTAGGCTGCGAACCTCTTTTGCTAAACGAGTTGCTGAAAGGCGAGCAGCCTCGTCTCCTACGTTGCCTTCGATACTTCCTTCGTTTCGGGTACTAAAAAGATTCGTGCGACGGCGAAACATGTTGTTATCTAGTCGCCTCCACATATCCACATCAAGGTTCATCCAATGAACATCTGGCACTCTTCCTTTTGATGCGCTGTAAACTCGAAGATTTTTGATAAACTCTGGATCAATCCCAGATTGTTTGCGAGCAGATTCAGCGAATGAGCGCCCCTTAGCTCGCGCCGGAGTGAACGGGAATTTCAACAGACTTTTATAGATGTGCCACAGGGTTTCTATTTTTTGCTCGGGACTTGTCGGTCTTTCAGAAGCCGAGTCCTCTTGCGCTAAGGAGTCAGAATCTTTTTTAGAACTCAACGATTTATGTGCGCCGTCATTCAAAGCTTGAGTGCTGATAGCTTGGGATTGCTGAAGCCAGTTAACTCCCAGTTTTACATGCTCGACTTCGTCTCTAAAGACAGTTCCCATAACTTTCGCCGATTCCACATCGCCGCATTCGCGAAACAATCTTCCGTAGTAAACGCAGTGATCGAGGTTAGCTTGCTCTACGGTCAGGGCCATGTGCGCCATGAATTCATCAATTGTGGTTAGCTTCGTAAAGTGGTCCCAGAAAAAAGAGTTGAGGGGCAGTTCGCCAAAATTAAGACCCAGCTCAGCCATCCGGTGGATGTACAATTTCAAATGAGACTGTTCTTGATGGATGGTCTCTATCCATTTAAAAAGCAAGGACTCTGGTGCATCTTTAAACCTACAAATCGCCCAGGCAAACAATTCGATAGCGAGAAGCTCGTGATTGGCAAAAAAATGAAGTGCTCGAGCGCGGCCTAACTCCGTTTTTAGCTCGACTAAACTTGGAAACTTCTCGCGCTCGTTTTGGAACTGAATCGCCGGACCTCTAGCAGGATAAGAGAAATTATTCACATCATACTGCCCATAGGCACTTTGAACAGGCTCTACGTGATAACTCGAAGCTATAGAACTGCGTACAAAGTTGGTCTGGGTTTGACTCGCTACAATCCCGTCAACATCGGTCTTTTCGAAACTAGTAAATCCCGACAGCTTTGTGCTCAACTCACCAAGATTGAGAATCTGCCAAGCAAAATCCCGAATCATGGCGGAATTCATTCTTCAAAATCAGGAGGGGGCACTTGTTTGTCTTCAGAATTTGTCATGATGGCCACGATTCCACTCAAATCTTGAAGGTCGTCAAGCTTACTTAATTCTCTCTCTGACTGATTCGGCTTGAGCTCAATTGTCATAACAGGGGTTTTATGATCCTTCCACATGTAGCGCCCGAGACTGCCAGGGAAATGACCGAGTCGAATCCAAGGGAGATTTGTGTACTTCGGAAACGCCAACTTGGGACCGTCAAAATCAAGAACTCCGAGCGGGGTATGAATGGCAATAATAAGGTCTGGTTTGAAATCGCGAATCTGATGTATTGCGCAGCGAGTTTCGGGTTCACTTGCCGCTGTTGGGCCCGGATAGCGCCTTTGACTGCTGTGAGCTTTTGACTTCCAGTACTTAAGGGCCAGATCATTCCAATCAGACGAAGGGAAATTTCGATTAATATCGACTTTTCTTGCGTTAGTGCGTGTATTTAATCTTCTACCATCGGGATTGAGTACGGGAATGACACGCCAAGTGTTGCGGGACTCAATCTCGAGCAAACGCGCCATCCAGCTGCGAGCGACAAGTCCACTTTCATGCTCATCACCGTGAACGTAACCCATTACAAGTATGCGCTTTCCTTTTTTGTGAATGCCCTTCTCGTCCATATGAAAAATGGGCCGACCTTCTGCGCTTTCACAATCAGAAAGTAGCCGTACAGTTTCACATATAGCATTGATCGAAGACCGTCCGGCGCTCCCTGGAATTTCAGACAACTCATTGATGCATGCATTCACTAAATCGGAGCCAGAAAGGGCTTTCGGAGTTAAACTGGTATTTGCATTAGCCTCGCCTACTGCCCCGCCAACTTCTTGCGCCTCTGCTTCAATTAGTCCGCTGGTTTCTTGGGTTTTTTCTGATTCTGTGATTGTTGAATCACTGCCGCTTTTGTCTTTTTTGCCGATCGCGGACGTACAGCTGCCTAAAAAGACTAAAACAAGAATGAGAGAAATAGTTCTGGTAAATAAATACACACTTAGAATCTTATTAAAGGCTTGCTCGAAATACAAAACACATTCTCGACTCGCAGCACCTATGTGGTTCGGAGGCGTGCCTCGGCCCATCAAAAGCCGAGGCGAAACAATCTCGCAAAAACTAAGAATGAATACGCATTCCGTAAAATGATCGATAAACGAAGAATAGTCCTACTAGAAAAAATCCAATTCCGAAGTAAGTGGCGATACTGCCGGACGAAGCAGCTATCTGCACAGCCAACAATCCAAACAACGTCGTGAATTTGATGACAGGGTTCAGTGCAACTGAAGAGGTGTCTTTGTACGGATCGCCAACAGTATCGCCCACTACAGTTGCCGCGTGGAGCGCTGTGCCCTTTTCACCCAAGTCAACTTCGACCACTTTTTTAGCGTTGTCCCAAGCTCCCCCTGCGTTTGCCATAAACATCGCTTGATAGAGACCAAAGACGGCGATGGAAACAAGATAGGATGCAAAAAATGTTGGATCAAAACATGCAAATGCCAGCGTAAAACTAAATACGACGCCAAAAATGTTGATCATCCCTTTTTGAGCATACTGCGTACAAATGGTCACAACCTTTTGAGAATCCTCCACAGACGCTTTGCTCCCTCCGTCGAGTTTGATAGTTGCCTTAATAAACTCAACAGCTCTGTGTGCACCGGTTGATACGGCCTGAATTGTTGCTCCAGAGAACCAATAAATCACTGCTCCGCCAGTCATTAGACCCAACAGAACTTTGGGATCAATGAGATCAAGTCGAAGCTGAAGCAGCAAAATTATCGAGAAAATCATCGTTGTCGCGCCTAATACGGCAGTTCCGATGAGAACTGGCTTTGCAGTTGCCTTGAACGTATTGCCCGCCGAATCATTAGCTTCTAAATTGTGTTTCCCTCTTTCGAAGTCAGGCAAAAAACCATAAGTTTTTTGGACCTCTTCTTTAATGCCCGGAAGTGCCTCAATAGTTGAGAGTTCAAAAACGCTCTGCGCATTGTCGGTAACCGGGCCATAAGAGTCGACGGCAATTGTAACTGGGGCCATAGATAAAAAACCAAAGGCCACAAGACCAAAAGCAAATATAGATGGGTAAACCATGATTTCGCCAAGACCGAGTGTCGAAATATAATAAACTGCAAACATAAGGCCGACAAAAACCATGCCTTTCCAAAAAGCACTGAAATTGCCCGCAACCAAGCCCGCAAGAATGTTCAAAGAAGCCCCACCCTGTCGGCTAGCTTCTACGATCTCTTGAACATGTATTGATTTACTCGAAGTGAAGACCTTGGTGACTTCTGGAATCAATCCCGCCGCTAGTGTTCCGCAGCCGATAATCGATGCTAGTGGCAACCACAGGCCGCCTTCTAGACCACCTAAAAGCAAGTACGTCGCAACAAAAGTGACGACAATCGAAATACCGCAATTCAGCCACAACAAAGTAGTCAGTGGTGATTCAAAATCGAAACTATCTTTCGATGCAAATCGGACCTTTGAGAAAGCGTAATTGATAAAATGTGATCCTACAGAGCTTACAATCATCATAGCCGCTAAGAAAAACACCCACAGGATCAAACGAGCCTGGATGTCTTCGCCGTTGTACATCATCTCAAGACCGCCAAACGGATCAAACTGCATTCCTACAGCCAAAGAGATAAAACTGATCAATGCAACAGCGGTCACGCCATAGGTTTCAAAGCCATCGGCAGTTGGTCCAACAGAATCACCTGCATTATCACCAACACAATCAGCAATAACCCCTGGATTGCGAGCGTCATCTTCTTTGATGTTAAATGCAATTTTCATCATATCGGCGCCGATATCAGCGATCTTGGTAAATATGCCGCCACCAATCCGTAGTGCCGACGCTCCGAGCGATTCGCCAATGGCAAAACCGATAAAGCATGCACCTGCGGACGCCGGAGAGACGAAAAGCAAGATTGCAATAAGCAGTATAAGCTCCACACAAATGAGAAGAACACCTATTGAAACACCCGCGCGTAATGGGATTCCCATCGTTTCGAAGGGTTTCGCACGCAGGCTGGCAAAGGCCGTCTTTGCGTTGGCGTAATTGTTAATTCGAATTCCAAACCACGCGACCCCGTAAGATCCCAGAATACCCAAAACCGACCACATCAAAATCAAAGCGACTTTAGGAAGTTCCAAATCCGTTAAGACATAAAAGTAATAGAATATTGCGGCTCCTACGAGAAGCTCCAGATACACAAGAAAGCGACCCTGCTGAATCATATAAGCTTTGCAGGTTTGGTAAATAAGCTCAGAAACCTCGGTTAAGCTTTTATGAGCGGGCAGGCCTTTGATTTTTAGAAACTCCAGAACCCCGAATACGATACCGAGGACTGAAACTACTATGCCAAGCCATAGAATCCCTGACCCCGACAATGTCGTTCCAAGAACTGTAAACTCAACATCGTGAAGTGAGGGCAATTGGAGACTAGCGTCTCCGGCACCCAATGCAATTTGGCTGGCCAAAAAAGTGATGAGGCCCAATAAATAGGTCATTCTGTTGTCCTTTCTGATGTGCTGCGCGCCGCAAAGTACACTTTTTAATTGGTTTCTGTAAATGATCGCCTCGAATTTGCTATAGCGCGTTAGAGGGGACATCGGGACAAATTTCCATCTAAGATCATGCTTACGGAGGAATTTGTGCTCAATTTAAAAAACATTTCGCTAGATGTGGGACTATTGATTTTACGACTTTGTTTTGCTGGTACGATGTTAGTCGCCCACGGATTACCCAAGCTCATGAACTTTACAACACACTCGGAAAAATTTCCGGGCCTCTTTGGGCTTCCTCCTTTTGTTGCTATGTCGCTGGCAACATTTGCCGAGTTTTTCTGTTCGGCACTTTTAGTGGCAGGGCTGCTTACTCGACTAGCAACTGTTCCACTTATCATAACTATGGGTGTGGCATTTTTTATTGTTCACGGAGCTGATCCGTTTCAAGCGAAGGAACTTTCGTTCTTATATGGTCTATCGTTTCTGACTATCTTCTTTGTCGGCCCGGGCCGCATTTCGATGGATCGGCTTTTGTTCAAAACCTTTTAATAATAGATTAGGAAAGTTAAAGCCCTCTTGTTCGGTTTTTGAGCTTCGCAGAATTTGCTAAGACTTTCTTTAATAGCCCATCATCGTCTTCGTCAAAAATGTCCCCGAAGATTTCTTCAACGATATCCTCTAAAGTGACAATTCCCAGAAGTTTACTGTCTAGGGAATGCACAACTCCAAGGTGACTTTTGCGAGATTGCATAATCCGCAATGTTTTTAAGAGTGAAAAATGATCAGAAATTGTAATGGTTGGCCGAATCAACTGCGTCCAGTCAGTATTACCTTGCTCACGAAAGGCGATAATCTCTTTTGTGTTTATGATTCCTACAACACTCTCACCGTCGACAACAGGAAGTCGTGTGTGCCCAGAAGAGATAACAACTTTCACAACCGAAGCCACATCGTCACTGTGTTTGACAAAGTCCACACGCGACCAAGGCAAGTATATGTGACGCACAAACTTTCGCTCTACCTCGACAAGATTGATCACGTATTGTTTCGTCGAGCTAGAAACATTTAACATATCAAGAGTCGCGACACTCTGGTCTTTTTGAAGATCTGATTTCGAAGGACCAGGCAGCAGTCTTAAGAGCAAGTGTGTGGCTTTCTCAAATACAGTTACCAGTGGAGACATCAACGTATCGAGGATGCGAAGTGGTTTCGCTGCAGCCAAAACAATAGGCGTAGGGCTTCTAAGAGCAAACGTCTTAGGTACCAGTTCACCAACCACCACACTAAGAAAGGTTATTGGTACCACCACAAAAACTATTGAAATGACCTGAGCGGCAGTTTCAGAAAGATTGGTTTGGCCCAAAAGCCACGGACTAATCGACTGAACCGCACCACCCCCTCCGACGGCTGCTGCAATTGCCCCCACCCCGGTAATACCGATTTGAAGAACAGAAAGAGTCCGCTCGGGGCTTTCTCGTAATTCTAAGATTTCTTTTGCAGCTGTAGAACCCTTTTGGGCGAGATCTCGCAGTCTAACGCGAGTAACAGTGACGAAGGCCATTTCGATCGCCGCTAATAATCCGTTTACAATCAAGCAAACGGCGACCACAAAAATTTCAGACATAGATTCTAGAAGTGTGAGCTTTCACTTACCTCCTGTCAATTGCGTCGCTGGTTGACACATTCGGTAAACGTGCGAGTATCCAATTGGTTTATGAACTCTACCTTGAATGCCCTTAAATCTACGATCACTGTACCTTTTTCTAGACCGACTATTGCAGGCAAAGAACTTGAGTATTTGCAGCAAGCTTTAGATCAAAGACGTTGGTCGGGTGATCAAATTTTTTCTCAAAAGTGTGAACAACTGCTTGAGACATTATTAGCGGCGCCCAAGGTTATGGTGGTTCCAAGCTGCACTGCTGGGCTTGAAATGGCTGCGATGCTGATAGATGTTCAGCCTGGCGACGAGATCATCCTACCGTCTTTCACTTTTGTATCAACCGCCAATGCTTTCGTTCTTAGAGGTGCGAAACTCGTCTTTGTAGATGTAAGGCCAGATACCCTCAATATCGACGAAAGACTTATAGAATCTGCAATCACTGCTAAAACCAAAGCCATCTGCGTTGTTCATTACGCTGGGGTTTCTGTCGAAATGAACCCGGTTTTAGAAGTCGCGAAAAAGCACGGCCTCTATGTTATTGAAGATGCCGCCCAGGCTATCGACTCATTTTATTTCGACAGGCCACTGGGAACACTCGGGGATTTAGCTGCTTTTAGCTTTCATGAAACAAAAAACATCTCATGTGGTGAGGGAGGCGCACTCATCATCAATGACGCTAAGTGGACACTTCCGGCTGAAATCATAAGAGAAAAGGGAACGAATCGAAGTCAGTTTTTTAGAGGTGAAGTCGACAAGTACACTTGGGTGGGCCCCGGTAGCTCGTATTTAACTTCAGAATTTACAAGCGCTGTATTGTTGGCTCAGCTAGAATCGATAAAGAAAATTTGCGATGCTCGCAGGGATCTCTGGCAAAAGTACCACCTCGCGCTTGAAGACCTAGAATCGCGCGGTAAACTTTCACGGCAGGTTGTACCTTCACACTGCAAAGCGAACGGTCATATTTACTGGATCATGTTAGAAGGACCCGACATTCGAGACAGCGTGATCAAAAAACTGAGAGAACAAGGCATCGTAGCTACTTTTCACTATCAATCGCTGCACACAACGAAAATCGGGAGAGCACAATCTGGCATTTGCAATGAATTGCCTGTTACAGAAAACGCTTCGGACTGCTTGCTGAGATTGCCACTCTACAACGACATGCCGAATCCTGAAGCCATAGTGGAACAGCTGGCAAAAGCCCTTTAAGTATTTTACATATGAATCCCAATAGTGAAGATAGCGTTGTTTCTACCTGCGCTTGAGTTACTTAGGAATTTCTTACGGAATCACTATTAGAAATTCAGGGGTGCTTAGTATGGTATCAGCAATAGCATTACTGAATGCGCCTTCCGAAGTAAGCTCAATAACGTAATTGTGAATTCTGTCTATAACAAGAATTCTTCCGTCCGCTCGTTCGGCCAATCCTCCCGGAGCAGCCAGAATGCCAATGTCTGAGTAGGACCATATAAGGGTCGAAAGATCAGAAGAGTATTTGGCTACAGTGTCTGTCGTGCCAGACCAGGCCACCAGTATCGATCCATCTGCAAGTACCTTACAAGCCGCCGCATCTGTGGTGCCTGCAATGCCAGAGCTCCGAGTGCCTGTTTGTGTTCCGTCCGAGCTGTACGTGCGAACAACGTCGCCTCCGGTGGAGCAAAGAATAAAACCACCATCGCTTCTCGCATCAAGCGCAGTCCCCGTAGTCTGTAAGTTTTTCGGCCAACCGCCATTGGTAACCCGAAAACCACTTGAGCTAAAACGCTCTATAGCATTGCTTTCTACTACAAGAAAATCTCCGGATGTTAAACGTGTCAAACCGCGAAGATTCCCGTTGAGATTGGGGTTTTGAACAAAAGGCAAATTTGTACAATCAGTCCCATCTACCACTTGAAGTCTATCGACTCCGTCGACAGCCACGACAAGTTCTTTTGTTTCAGGTATCCAGACTAGGCCATAGGGAGCTTCAACGCCATTCACCAAATTGTAAGCGACACCTTTGTATGTGCCGTCTGGATTTAATACTACTACGGTGTCAGATCCTGAGTTGGAAACAACAATGTCACCCGACGCCATGCAATCGACAGTAACTTCAGCGGGTGCTTCTGGCACTGGTGTCGGAACCGGCGCGGCCACGGCAGGCGCAGGAGGGGCACCATTCTCATCTTGATCAAGACCGCAGCTAAGAAGCGAACCAACCAAAGTCAGGCTAAATATGCTTCTTGCCAGTAAAATAAGAAAGTTCTGGCAAAAAAAGATCATGCCTTAGTTTCGGGGAATCGAGCTCTCACCTGAAGCCATCGACAAAAAACCTTTGGAAACCCGACGATCGTTGTGAATTTGCATTGCTGTTATAGATGGGGGTTAGTTGTCTTGATAAAGAAAGGAAAGCGCACTTACCTTTGTCTAACTTTCATTTCATTTTAGACATTGTTCGAATTTGATCGATTTACGAAACCCTTATTGATCTGGCTGCTGTTTGTATAAAGACTATTCCACTTAGCGAGAACACTCTGCCAGCGATGTCTTTCGTGATAAATCTTTAAGCAGGACTGTTTTAAAGCAGCAATTTCATTTGGTGAAGTCAGGAGGTTTTTGATTTGGTGGCTTAGGGCTTTTGAGCTGCGTGGTTCAATCAACCAGCCCGTCTTCAAGGGCATCACAAGATCGGGAGTTCCCCCGCTATTTGTCGAGATAGCCGGAATCCCAAACGAGAATGCGTGCAAAAAAATCAAAGCGTAAGATTCGTGATAACTCGGCGCCACGAGCACATCAACCTGCTCCAACAAGGCCATAAAGTTTGGTGTGGCTGCGGTCCAAATCAAGCGGTCTTCAAACTGTTCCTTCAGAGGGTCAAACAACAAGCGGCATTCGTTTTCATAATCGAGAGCTTCTTGTTCATTGCGAGTGGGATCACCCACTATCACCACACAAAAGTCCGGGGACTCTTTTAGTAACCCACTTGAAGCTTCCAGAAACTCTTTCAGTCCTTTTTGTCGATCAACTCGGGCGAAATAACCAAATACTTTTTTTCGAGCAGCCTTCCAATCACTCAAAATTTTGAGATCTTCACTCTGCTTTGCGATGTTGTTTGCGCCGTTTAGAATCTTAGACTCAGTCATGGGCTCCTCGACCGCGTAGCTAACCTCTACAATCTGTGCATTTCTATAGGGCAAGCTCTTTAGAATGTTTTCGCGCGCGAGTGGACCAGCGCCCACGACTTTGTCTATTCCCGAAAACAAGAAGCGATGCACAGGGTCTTTGCGGGGGTGTTTTTGCCACATATGAACGTGAAGGATGGCCGTGGGCTCATCCGGTGAACATCTTAAGGCTTTTTTTATTCCAGCAAGTGGATAAGAATTTTTGACTAAATGAAGATGTAGTATCTGAAATCCATTCGCCGTTGCTGTAGTTAGGATTTTTTTTCGACTCGAGAAAGACCATTTTCTTGGGTACGACTCTGCTATCCAATGAATTTGGAGTTTGGTTTTAGAATTAAACTCTCTAATTTCATGATGGATTTTAGATTCTTTCAGTCCCCAAAAGCCAACTCTGATGCCTGCGATGGCTTGGCGTTTCGCCAGCTCCAGAGCGTAAATCTCTGCCCCACCCCAAGAATCACTATTAAAGATATGTAAAACCGACGCCATGTTGCCTACTACCTTTTTCGGATACGCAAAGAGTCATACACACCCAGATACGATAGTGCTCTCTATGAGTGGATGCTCGGCTACTTCTCTCGCTTTAGTATCTCGGCTCACTGTCTAAGCGACAATCGACTGTAACTTCAACTGCTCTTCTGCCCACTGATTTTTTTGTAATTATTAAATCAAGAAAGACGTGAGCCATACCAGGATTAGCAGGGTCTCGCTGATCAATTCCCTTTCGGTACCTCGCTTCTGCAACCGACTCAAACTTTGTAACTATTTGTCTTCCCCCTCTTTTGTGCTCGATTGTTTTGGTAAACTCAATGAACCTGAGATTCGCAAAATTCTCCTCGACAGTGCGCAGACATTTTTGTACTTCCGGTCTAACTAACGTCAATGCCCACTCCGAAGTTTCAGGAGTGACCGTTACTGTCACTGGCTGCGGTCTTACAACATCAGGACCGCTTGAGTTTTGAGCGGCTAAGAATCCAGAACTTAGAAAAACCGTTATTGCTAATAGATACGATCGAATCATGGCTAAAAACCTCCTGCTTTTTGTAGAAAGCCTGCGGAGGATACCTTCTGTCTCAAGGTACCTAAAGATATTTAGGACTCATTGAAAAAAGTATCATCCCCAAAAAAATAACCACTTTACTGAACTCAGTCGACCATTTCAGTTTCAATGGCGTTCAACTCCCTCTCTTCGACCGCAGTCCAAACCATTTGAATTCTTCAAGGAATCATAATTGTTAAGCGGGGGTTTTTAGTGCATTTGATTTGAGAGCTCTCCGTCTGCTCTTTTTCTAAGCACGATGAATGCTCGCAAATAGCACTCCCAGTTAGCTCCCTTTCGCAGTATGACACTGCGTTCATCCAAGCCTCATACTGATTGGGGCCAGTTGCGTGAATTCGAAGAGTCTCATTACTACTGTTTTTGCGAAGGAGCCTGCGAAAGTTTCTTCCCTCGTTTGCTGTCCCGTCATTTACTTGCGTATTGTCGACTGTAAAATGACAAGCAGCTGTGCAAGAGTACTCAGTAAATTCTTTGTCAATTGCACGCTGAAATCGAAAAATGGAGTCGGCAAGCTGCTCAGTTTTCGAATCCTTATCGAACAAGGCTGTAAAAAAGTTTCTCACCAGAACGGGAGTTCCAATTTCAAAATCTTGCAGGTAAGAAAAAACCGATTCGTGAAATTTCAAAACGTCTTTTTGCCCTTTTGAAAGCAGATTGATCCGGTCTCGCCAACCATATAACATACCGGCTTGACGCAAAACGGCCTGGTATTTAACACAGTTTTTTAAAGAATCCTTACAGCTGCTTCCAGCCGTGACGTCGTCGCCATCCACAATGCAATAGGGAAGTTCTTCGTCAGACACAGGGGAAAACTGCGCACTCTTCCAGGTGCCTGGCTCGCCTACAAGCTCGAAGTATTTCGCGAGCCTTTCGTGGAACCTATGAACCAGCTGAGAGGTGTAAATTTCGGAAATTCTTTTTCGATAAAACTCGAAGATATCTCTGCCGTCTGGGTCGACGACGTTTCTAACCTCGCCATCAACTCTATCAAATTTTGCATCGAAATAATCGAGAACCAACGGCGGCTGCCCGTCACAAATAACGATGTCGCCACCATGGGTTTCTTGCCCGGCAAGAGTTGGGAAATGATAAAGAAGAAATACAAAAGCTAGCAGTGCTACTTTAAGTGGAGCCATCAAAGTACCTCATCAATTTTAGAAAGGGGGTAGAGTAAAGTAGAGAGATTATATATAGCCGTCTTGTTGCCGGGTCGCTCGAGAATCTTGGTTAAGTCTCTGCGAAATTTTGTAATAAGCGCTCTGACTTCGTCGACTCCATGCGGATCCATTGCCAGAGTTACTGTGGCAACATCTCGGTAGGTGTAATCAATTTTCTCGACAGCTTCGATAGCCTTAGTCAGATAGGATACTTGAAGCTGACGCAATGAAGCTGACGTTCCTTTGATAGCCAAGGTAGAATGCGACTCAGCTTTTTTATAGCTGCGATTTGATTCCTCGAAAACCAACAGACCCAAGCGAGATAGTTTTTTAAGGGATTCAAGCGCTACCTTTTCGCTAATTCCCAAGAACGTTGCGACGCTTTTGGGCTCGAGTTTCGTATTTTCAAGCTGTGTCATTTCTAATATCGCGAAGTAATGCCATTCCTTGATCTCTTCAAACTGGGAATTTTTTAGGTCTCTGAATAGGCTGCCTCTTTGTTTTTTTCGAGATTTAGCGGCCAGCTCCGTAAACTTACGTAATTGGTCATCGGGTAGCTCGAGAATTTTTGCCATATGAACCAGTCTCGATACCGACGCGTTTCTCGTACCTTGCATTATTTTAACTAGATAGGACGGATCAACTTTTAATAATCTCGCAAAAGCTCTCAAGGAGAATTTAGGATTCTTTTGGATCCTTTTCTCAAACTCCGTTTTAAGCAGTTTCCCAAATGTCCCCAAACTGTCTTCCTTTTGGATCTAAGTCGCTCTACGGCTTTCCATAAAACCCGGCTAAGCCGTCGAAGCTCAAACATCAGAGGTTTTACACACAATCTTTCTAAGAAGTAAACAACACCGAAAAAGTTATCCATTTAGTGTGGCCAATGTGGCCTGGATAAACCGGGACTGCTTCCGGGGTCTCCTCTCATCTCTATGGAAGTATGTTCCGGGCTACCGGCACTACTTCCGGCGCAACTCGCTGGAGAGACTGTGGCCGCAACCAAATCGAGAAAAGTCCACAGTTTCAAAGTCGTAAGGCTTAGTTAGCTAGTCAACTTAGCCGATTTGTTTAGTTGCGACTCCATTTAGAGAAGGGTTGATCATCTTAAGACACATTTCTGAGAGCTCTTTTAGATGGATTGTAAGTTTCAAAGAAAGGTACGTAGCCTGATGCAAAACTTACTAAAATTAATAGGCACGGTAGTCGTTGCAAGCTCAGTACTTAGCTCGTGCGGGTATATCGACGAGCACTTCTCAAATTTGGGCTCCCAGGCTAGCACTGAGGATCTATTTCGAATTGAGAAATTCACTAACAGTCACAACAATGGCAAAATCTATCTTGCTTCAAGTAATCTTGGTCTCAGCTGGGTTTTTGCCGGCAACTCCGACCCTAATTATTTTATTGAGTTCTTTCAGTCTTCTCAGTGCGAAGGCGAAGCCGTTGAAGACTTTGAATCTGAAAACCCCTTTCATCTTTTAAAAGACCTCTCTGATGCCAGTATTTACTCAGTAAGAGTCACCCCTTTTACCGAAAAAAGGCGGGGTCGTGCGCTTTGCTCCCCAGATATCGTTGTCGACCTTCAAGCACCCACCGTCAGCTTTGTAAGCCCATCTACTGAAACCTACTCCGCAGGAAGCTCCTATTCCTTTAGCTTTTCAGCTAATGATGTTGGACTTTCGGGGCTAAAAACCTCTGACACATTTTTGGTTGAAGTCTTTGGCGCTGAAAACTGCTCGGGATCTTCTGTGAGTTCTGAAAAAAGAGCCTCCACCGAGGTCACTGTCGCTGAGAGCGGCTCGCTCACTCGCGCCTCTCTGCGAGTCACGGCCTACGACTTCGCCGGCAATGCCTCCACACCCGTTTGCTCAAACACCGTTTTCTTCTCTTCAAACGCTCCGACATTAGCCCTGGCAGATCCCACGGAAACTACCCCAGGCTATACCAATCAAGCACTCATTAATGTTGCTATCACTGATGACATCGGTGCCACTAAGTGGTGTTTGTCTGAGGTGCAAACCACTCGCCCAGCCTCAGACGCGGCACCTTGTAACGGTAGCTCTGCCGGAGGCACTGATTGGGCCACCACTCGACCTACAAGTCTCACACTTAATGCCCCGGATGGCTTAAAAACAGTTTACCTTTGGATCGCTGACGGCAGCGGTTATGTTAGAATGGTCTTTGGCACATCCACTATCACACTTGATACCACAGCTCCCACAGTCACCTCTGTCACATCATCAAGTGCCGATAGCACTTACAATATCGCAGACACAATCAACGTGCAGACTCTCTTTAATGAACCTCTACTTGTCACAGGTACTCCGCAAATCACTCTTGAGACCGGAGCCTTCGATCTTGTTGCTAACTACACAAGCACCTTAGCCTCAACATTGAACTTTTCAGCCACTGTTCAAAACAACCAAAACTCCCCCGATCTCAACTACCAGTCCACAACAGCACTCGTACTTAATGGCGGCACCATCACCGACCTTGCCGGCAACCCTGCCACTCTCACTCTTCCGGCACTAGCTTCGGCAAACTCTCTCGCTTCTAATAAAAATATTGTCATCGCCGATAATCAAAACCCCTCCGCACCTAGCTCCTGGACAATGGCTCCAGCAGACGGATCTCTTAGCAACGACAACACTCCCGTTATCACCGTACTTGCTCTACCAGGGGAAGTTGGAAGCTCGGCAAACCTCTTTACCGACAGCACCTGCTCAACCGGCATCGGATCTACAGCCACCATCAGCGGCGTTGGCACTTCTCAAATCGCCAGTATCACCTACGCCACTGGCGGGGCACAAGATGGCCTGAAATCCTACTGGGGACGCATCACTGATGCCGCCGGCAATCAAAGCCCCTGCGCTGCGATCGCTTCCTACACTCTCGACACCGTACCACCCACAGTCCTCTCTGTCACATCCACTCGCCCAGATGGCAAATACCTCATTGGTGCTGTCATCGATTTGCAAGTCACTTTTAGCGAAAACATTGTTGTCATCGGCACTCCTCGCATCTTGAGTAACCTCACCCCAGTAACTTACGGAGACTTTGTCTCCGCAACTAGCGGAACCAGCACTCTCGCATTTAGAGCCACCGTGCCCAGTACCGTCGCCGATCAAGCTGACTTTGGCTACTCAAACACTACAAGTCTCATCACCAACGGCGGATCTCTCAGAGATGCCGCCGGTAACAACGCCGTACTCACGCTACCAAACATCGGCAGCGGCGACGCACTTCAAGATGTTAAAGATATCCAAATCGTAGCGGGAACTTTTATTAGCCAAAAAATCAGCGACGGTGACGGCGCGACAATCCCACGAATTGACAACATAAATGAGCTGCATCTGAACACCGACGAGACTCGTGCCTACGTTATCAGTGGCGGCATTGTTTCTCACTTCAATCGAAACACCACGACCGGTGCCTTGAGTTACCAAAGTCAGCTCAACATCGGCAACAGCTATATACATGACACTCTCAAAATTTCCCCTGAAAACCCTAGCCGCCACATCTACACCGCTGGTGGCGGCACAAGCAGTACAACCATTTATCAGCTCAATATTGATGCTGTGACCGGAGCTCTTACGCTCGCTTCGCAGGTGGCGATCAATACAACTACCCCAGCTAACTGCGTAGGGCCCTTTAGACCGCAGATCGTGCCGACCGGGGAGTATCTCGTTTTGTCTTGCATTTGGTCACAGGCCCTCTTGGTTTTTCAAAGAGATACAGTCACTGGTGAACTCACGCTACTGCATCGCTACGACAAAGACTCACCAGGATTCCCTGCTACGGCCAGCGAGTTTTACATGCTTGGCATGAGCCCGGATGGAAAAAACTTTTACCTCTACATCACCGACCCAACTGCAGGCAGTGTGCTTGTGACAAGTCTAAATTCTACAAACGGAGAGCTGAGTGTTCTTCAAAACTACACTCCCATGGTCAGACGCCATTCTGAAGGCAAGCAGAGTATTGCTTTTTCACCGGGTGGTGATGGCGTCTACGTTTCGCAATCATCCGCGAGCCAATCAAATCAACTTACCCATTTTCAGCGTAACACCACTACGGGCGAGCTAACTTTTACTGAAACGATAGGGAGTTATTTAGGGGCCAGCACATTTGCCATCTCGCCTGACGGCAAGCTCTACGTAGATGCCATGACTCACCACTCACATCGTACTCCTCATTTTAATGTGTTTTTAAGAAATCTCGTATCAGGAGCCCTCTCACTTGTTACCCAGTGGGTGTCGTGGCATTCAACAACAGCTTGGGGTCAGAGCTATATACATGGTGTTACCTTTGATTCGGCGAGCGAGCATCTTTATATGACTTCACGAAACACGGCGACGATTTCACACTACTCCGTCGACACGACAACCGGAGCAATCGCGCTTGAAGAAAACATAGTTACTGGCTCTGGCGCTGGGTACGAATTTTTAGGTTACCCCGGTGGAGTCACTTTGGATCAAACAGAAAGCTTTGCCTATGTTTTTGCTGCAGGTGATTCGGCAATCAATATTTTTCAAAGAAACACAACCACTGGCGAGCTAACGATCGACAAAAGTGTCGTCGCCGGCCGAGATGGCTTTACCGGAATCACACAAGTTCAAGAAGGGATCATCGACTCTACCAATCAATATTTATATGCCTGTTCTGGGCGAGTTGTCGCTTCGCGATTTTATTCTGGAGGGCCTTCTTCGGTAACGGTCATTCAGCGAGACACTGTTACCGGCGACTTGATCGCTCAGCTACAAGACGTGACGACCGGTCTTACCACTACCCAGGGTGATTGCGTTGAACTCTATTTGTCTCCTGTCAATGAAGCCTATCTCTACGTAGTGATGAGTGATCAGGTGGCAATCTACAGCCGAGATGTCGCGACCGGGCTACTGACTCACGTGAGCAGCCTAAAGGACTACGTGCTAAAATACGCTGCCTTTTCTCCGGATATGAAACATCTCTACTGGATTGAACACGGCGAAAATCGCATATTTGTTTATGAGAGAAACAGTGCTACCGGCTTACTCACTCTTGTCTCTACTTTACCAGGAATTAGCCCACTACCTTACTACCACTGGGACGGAAGAAATTCGATCGCGATCTCGCCCGATGGAGCTTACCTCTATTTGGTTTACAATGGGTTCTCCGGCAGCCCCACCTCTCGCATTAGCAGCTACACGCGAGACACTGTATCCGGTGAAATCACTTTTTTACGCGATGAGCACGTAACAGGAGTTCACAGCCCAGGTGCGTTAGGGGCTTCCGATGCTACAATACATTTTTCAGCTGATGGGAAAGTACTCTATCAAAGAGGCGGCAGCGACATCTTTAAGCGAAACCCCGCAGATGGATCTTTGTTGCACGTGGGGCGAATCGATCAATGCAGCAGCCATGCGTATCGTTCACGGTCGAGTGTCATTCGTACTAGCACTGGCCAATTTTATTGCACAGGCATTACCGACTATTGGAACCCCTTAGTTGGGCACATTACCAGTTTCAACTTGCCCTCGCTCGACTAGGTTCCCGAGTGTTTGAGAGCAAGTCTTTCGGCTTTCAAAGTCTGTCGAACGACCCTATTTAGAGAGCCTTCAAAACCACATAATTTTTTTAGGAAGCTCAGTTTTCGTAGGGAGCATCAGCAAACCGCATTACAATCGCCCCAATGCCACCAAAAGAAGTAGAGATTTCACTCAACCCTGATCAGGAGCTTGATGGCCACTTGGAGTGGCTCGTCCCGTCGGACTGCACTTACGAAGTCATTAAAGAGTCCGTCGATGCTCGAAGAGGCCGGCCTTTGCAAAGGCTCTTTCGCCTTCGCACCTACAAACCCGGCGAAGAAAAAACTCATGTTGAGCTCCCACAGAAGGTAACAACTTTACCCCAGGGCTTCAAACCTGTTGCGATCGTCGGCTCGGGGCCCGCCGGTCTTTTTTGCGCCATCCGGCTTCTCGAAAGAGGCGTTCCTTGTGTGATCTACGAGCGTGGTCATCAAAGTGAGAAACGCATTCAAAAAATCAATAGATTCTGGAGGTACAACGAGCTCGATCCCGACAACAACGTTGCCTTTGGCGAAGGGGGCGCCGGGCTTTATAGCGATGGTAAGCTCGTCACTCGAATTAAGTCAGAGCACATTCCGTACGTACTTTCGAAGCTTGTCGCATTTGGGGCGCCCCAAGAAATTCTTTACAAATCGAACCCTCATGTCGGCTCCGACCGTATTCGAAGGCTACTACCCAAAATGCGGGATCACATCCGCTCCCTGGGTGGCCAGATAGCCTACGATCATCGTGTCCAGCGACTCATAGTTAACGAGGCAAAAGTTTCCGGGCTACAGATTGTCGCTACAAACTCAATTGTCGAGGGAGGCTCACACCATTCAGGCAGTTTTAAAACCATTGCTTCATCTGTTGTCTTAGCAACAGGCCACGGAGCTCGCGACGTTTATGAAGCGCTCGCTGAGCAAGGCGTCACTCTTGAAGCAAAGAGTTATGCTATAGGGCTTAGGGTAGAGCATCCGCAATCCGCCATAGATCGCATTCAGTACCGCGAATGGGCAGGTGCCCCGACGCTGGGGGCTGCAAACTACAAACTCACTTACCAAGACAATCATACAGGGCAAGGCGTTTACAGTTTTTGCATGTGCCCTGGTGGGTATGTTTTGTCGAGCGGAACAGACTCGTGGGGAGTTGTGAGTAACGGAATGAGCAACTACAATCGCAACTCAGGATTTGCTAACGCTGCGATTGTTACAACGGTCGACGCTGAAAAACTTCATTGGAAGAATGCCTTTGATGGACTCAAACTTCGCGATCAGATTGAGCGGGATGCGCTCAATAGCCTAGAAGGTCACACCTCTAAATTGCCAGCTCAGCGCATAGAAGACTTTCTGAATGGCAGTTTAAGTCATACGATTCCGAAAAACTCTTCTCCTTCGGGGGCAGCCTCGAGTCGACTCGACTTAGTATTGCCACCTTTCTTAAAAGAACCTATTCGAAGAGGCCTTCAGCGATTCAACCGGCTTATGCCGGGTTTTCTTTCAGAAGGTGGCCTCTTGTTTGGTGTTGAGACGAGAACCTCCGCACCTCTAAGAATTCCGCGAAACAAAGATACACTCATGTCGGTCTCGCATGAGGGGCTGTATCCTTGCGGAGAAGGGGCGGGATACGCGGGCGGCATTACAAGCGCCGCTGTCGACGGCGTTCGAGTCGCCGACAAGATTTGCGAAAGTATAGTGGTATGTTTGAGCATCTCGCCTGATCGACTAGGCCAAGCTAGCCAACTGGATCCGAAAACATAGCTTGCCAATGCTGTCACCAAATAGTAATTGAAAAATTGGTCTAGACTATTCAAGCAATACTTTTCCTCGTTGATTCTGGGATATGCCACCCAGAAAACCTTATGAATGGCTTTACTATGATTTCTACCACCCCGTTAAATCGACGCGAAAAGATTTTCTTTCTTCTTAGTGGAATCTTTATAACTAATGCTATTTTGGCTGAAGTTTTGGGCGGCAAGCTCATCGAAGTCGGATCATTTCTGGTATCAGTTGGAGTGATACCCTGGCCAGTTGTGTTTATCGTCACTGACCTCATAAATGAATACTATGGTCCAAAAGGCGTTCGAACAGTGACGCTTTTAACGATGGGTTTGATTGTCTACGCATTTGTAGTTATTCTCGCAGCTCTTCATATACCTGCAAGCCCCCTTTCGCCTGTGGGCGACGCTGCATTTACTGAAGTTTTTGGTCAATCCACCCTCATCATCATTGGCAGTGTTACTGCTTTTGCTGCTTCACAACTTGTGGATGTCACAGTGTTTTGGTTTTTCCACCGCCTTACCAAGGGCAAATATCTTTGGCTTAGAGCCACTGGCTCTACCTTAGTGAGCCAAATTATAGATACTTTTATTATTTTGGGAATTGCCTTTTACCTACCAGGTAAGATCACACTCGAAAAATATCTCCAGCTAGGGTTCAACAATTACACTTACAAGTTTCTTGTCGCCGTTGGTATTACTCCCATCATTTATCTCGCACACGCCGCGATTGATCGTTATTTCGTAAAGGATACGAAGTCTTAGACAGGAACCCCAAACTTTAGTCTATTGATTGATGACCTTAAGGCTCCGAGGAGTCTTATAAATTAGTTATGACAAAGCAGGGCAAAAAGAAGTTCGTTGGCTTTGTTGTTAAAAGCTAAAGGAAATAGCTTGAACCGAATTGCTGCCACACTCTCTTTTCTTTTTTTGTCCAGCGCTGTTGCGCAAAACAAATCTGCTGAAGCGCCGAAAACAACAGCCACCGAAGAAAAACCAGTTTCGGCTTTGCAGTACGAATCCGATCCCCTTTTGGCCTACGGCGCCAGCAGCCGAGAGTCTGAGCTCAGGTTATTCGAAGAAGCGCTGAGTAGCGGCTATTTACCGCTAGATGAAAAGAACTCAGGAAGGATTCTTTTCACTTCAATGACTCAGATCTACGTAGCGCAGAATCAAAAACTCAGTGATGCCTCAAAAACCATCTACCTAGTGCTAGGAGCTCGGCCAACAAACATGTCTTATCTCGATCAGTTCGAAGAGCTCGACGGCAGACTTCTTTATCATGGCAAATTAGGGAATGGGACCTATTATGCCCTTAACTTCGAAGGTCACACAAAAGTAGAAGCTCGACGGGTGATCGATCGTCTGACCCTGTATGAGCAGAAAATCAAAATCTCTGCTGAGTGTAGTGAGCTAGGCTTTAGCGAATGCTTTGATAAAGTTTTTGTTCCTGGTAAAAAATCAGTTTCCGAATCTAAGACTGAGGCGGTCGTAGGTGATTGCCGTGGCTGCAAGTCCGATCAGTTTGAGATTTCAGGCGACGAGATTTTTGGAGCTGACTTTACGCCTGGTCACAGAGGTGCAGCGCTAATCTCTCCTTCCTACGCGTGTCTAAAGGGTGCTGACCATTGGCGCGGCTATGGACGCCGGAGAACTTGCAAAAAAACTAGCTACTGAGCCCCGAAAGTTATGGGACGAAGGCTCCGAGGTGTATCATCGGTTAAAGCAGTTCCTCGCAAATATGTCTGATGAGATTGACTCGATGTACAGCGGCGTCTCTTCTTTGCCGCCATCAATCAAGGCTGAAATAATTTGCAACCTTATTGGTAGCATTGGAACAGATACTCTAATCACGCTCCTCACTCGAGGAGCTACAATCGCAAAAATTATACCAACTGCTCTTACCAAATTAAAAATGCTTGATAAAATAAAGACGATCTTGGTTCGCGTATCATCTGCCGCAAACCTTTCTAAGGCAAAACATCTGAGACAAAAACTGATTGAAGCTCTTTTTAGTAGCGCAGGCAACGATGCCAAAAAAGTCGACCGCACAATTCTCACTCTTGAACATCTTACCCAGCACCAACTTTTCGGACTTGCTGAAGGACTTATCAAATGCGAATTAGCACCACGTTAGTTCTTTTAGTTTGCCTGCAGAACTCCGCCTTCGCATCTGGTAGCTGTGGAATTTTATCAAGCGTTGCCCAGCTACTTAGCTTGGGTCTAAACCACGATAACGAGCAGATCAGAAGAAGAATCAAAGAGGTTCTTAGGAAAAAAGGCTTCGAAAGCCACATCAGAGTCGATGCCGTTGAGGAAGCACTAACTGGGAAAGGGCTCGCAAACTCCGAAAAAAAACTCAAAGAGATAAACGATGAACTCAAAACGATTCTAAAGTCTGACGTCGCATCTGAAGATCTACGACCGAAAATTGGGTCCGGTCAATATATGCCTCCCCCACAAAACCTTGATTTAAAAGGCTTTAAAAAATCGAATCAGAGATTCACCTCGGTCGAAGGTGGCGGCGGCAAAAGAGCCCGATGGTACGATGAGGACGGCAAGATATACGAGTGGGATTCCCAGCACGCTGAGCTCGAAGTATACAGTTCTAATGGCTGCAGACACCTGGGTGCCATGACCATCACAGGAGAATACAAAGAAAAGCCGCCTCGTAAGGTTCGAAAAGTTTGCCCTTGCGGCTGCTAGTCGGTTGTAACTGAAACGTAGAGCGGGATAAGGCTTCACAGCAATCTCGAAAAAGTGGCAGTGCCAAAAAAAACCCCGCCTTCTAGAGACGGGGGGGGTAGATCTCAGCCGCTTGATGGACCTTCAAGCGGCGAGCTTTAGTTTGAACTTACATAGGAACTGGAGGTTGACCACCGCCACCACCGCCGCCACCGCCTGGGCAGGCGTTAGTGATCTGTCTTTCACAGAAGAAGTAACCTTCTTGCAGCTCTATAGAGTCACCATTGGCTGCGCCGTTAACAGTTAGCTTAGGGCAGCTATATTTACCATTTAAGATCACCACGTCACTCTTAACGACGGCTCCTGGATCACTGTTACATGGCACAACAGCATCAGCTCTTTCGATCGTCATCTCTAGAGTACAGTTACCAACTTGTTGATAGGTGACGCGAGTGATTCCGTCTTGGCTTTCAGGTGTGCGATACCGAGCATTCGCCATTCGCAGCTGACTTGCCGAACTGTTCAATCTTTGAAGTCCAACACTACCATTATCTAGAATGTCATAGACTTCAAAAGATAGGCCGTGCTCTGCAAGCGAGTTGTCATCTCTATCGTACCAGTGGAAACCTCGAATGCTCATCGACGCTTTTGAGTCCACTTTTGATCGATTGTAACCACAGCTCACGCGGCGCTTTCTCGCTGTTGACATGGCAATGGGCTGCCTAGAGATAAAGTCTCCGCTAGCTCCTAATTCAGGGCTGCCGTTTGTTGAGCGGATATCGGCTTGAACAAAGTGATCAGGCTTTATGATCGACACAGGAATTTGGGACCCTGCCGCTACCCGCTCGATACCGAAAACGCGAGTCACTTTCACTGAGCGGAGCATGTTACAATTTTGCTCAAAAACTGAAAGTGAAATCTGGCGATAGCCTGCGAATTGTGTATAAACATTCGATAGCGTTACATCGCTAGACCAAAATAAAGGGTTGTTCCACGCAGCTAGAGGGCTCGCGTTCTGTCCGCTATCACTATAACCGTCACCGTTAAAATCCCAGTTGTATCGATAGCTAGGGCTAGATGGACCACCACTTGCAGCTCCAGCCGCTGAGAAGTGAAATTCACCCTCGTTGGTTCCCTTTGTCACCGTGATCGCATTTTCGTTAATGGCAAGACTTGATGCCTCTGCCTGTGTACACTCAACGTAAATGTTAGCACCTTTGGTCCTAACTTCGCCGCCTTCATCCGATACGGAAACTGAAAAATCTAGAACATTCAAGCTTGAGAACGTTCTCGTCAATATCGCTCCGGCATTGCTCACAACGTCTCCGTTTCCAAAGTTATAGTCAAACTTTAGATCAGACAAAGCAGTTAGATCATCCGTTGTTTTTGAACAGTCAATCGTAACTTCTACACCTCGTTGAATACCTGCGATTGTGCGATCTTCAAGTACGTTTGTTGAGAGCACTCTTAATAATGCCCCAGTAGCAGTGTCTTTGATTTCACAATAGAGACCTGGCTTTTGGTTACGAATGCCCGAGTCAAGCTCAGATGCTTCACTCAACTCTGAAGTCGCCCCCGAACCCGGTCCATCGGATGTTCCTTTGGCACAGCCAACAAGATAGGCTGCTACCAAAACTAAGCCGACAATTTGCAGCCAGCTTGTGGGATTGCCCACTTTTCTATTGGTGCTTATTGTAGCTTTCATACATTCCCCCCCACAGAGTATCATTCAAAGTCGCTCGGTATAAATGTCACCGATCGATCTTGCATGCTTCGCTCTGCCTTTCTATAAACTCTCTTCTGCGCGATAACGTCCGTCGTATCTACTAAATAAACTCTAATTTTGTCGTTAGGAAGCAAACTTGCAATCTCGTTAATACCAACCGTGTAACAGGATTTCAACGGGTCTTGAGTCACAATATTTTTGGTGTAGCTATGAACTTTTAAGCCTTTAATTTTATCATTGTTGAAAAGGCTTGGCGTTCCAAGTAAGAGCTCTTCGTAGTTAGAAACTCCATCTTTATCTGGATCAGCCAAAAGATCATTCTGACCTTGAAGAAGTGCCACGCCCTTTCTGAGTGCTAAAAGATCCGGTACGAAGTCATCATTCGAATCTGCAGATAAAGGGTTCGAGCCTAGTAGCAACTCTTCACAGTCATTCAAGCCATCATTATCTTTATCACCGTAAGTGGTCGTGTTCGATAGACCTGCGCAAGACGAGTACGGGTCAGAGCCTTGAGCGCTGCAAGTTGCATCTTTGCAAGGCTTTGACTTTAGAATGTACTCCACGTAATCAGAAACCCCATTGCCATCGCTGTCTGCAAGTTCTGGGTTCGAGCCTAACATCAGCTCTTTAACATCCGATAGTCCGTCAGCATCGGTATCCCGCAAGAGAACTCCATCTTCCCAGACAGTATTCATGTTCTCTATCCAAACTTCGCGATTCTGAAACCGCAGAATCTTTTCTGGTACAGCGAATCTCGAAAAATCAATCTTGTCGCCGCCACCAAAACTCAAAAAGGCTCCGTTACCAATAGTCGCCATTGTTTGGAGTAGACTCTGAGCTGCTAACTGCTGGTTCCTACCGTTCGGATCAGCTGAGAGACGGGCATAATAGTATGCTGTATTAAACTGAATGGAATCTACTACTTCTTTAGCATTTTCCCTGAGAGCCATGATTCCGCTAACTGCCTCTTGAATATTTCTTACATCTTGGGGAACTGAAGTTGTGCCAGACTGTACAACCGGGAAGCCATCAGATACAAAAAAGACCACGTAAGTACTCGAAATTAGCTCATCGCTCTTTTTTGTACTCTCAATGTCGCGCTCAAGAAGCTTTCTAAGTTCATCTAGTGCAGCTAGGTAGTCCGTCCATTGAGTGTCGATTTGGCGAGTTCTCGTGTATTGATCCTGTAGAAGATTTTTAAAAGCGTTCTGATCAGTCGTCATCTCCTCGTTGTTCGCCGTTAAAATACGACCGCCTGTACCGAGGTTTATCATTGTCCAGAAGATGTTTTCGTCTGCCTCATTCTGATCCACAAACTCGATAAGAGGAGCAAACCTTCTACTGCCATCTTCGTCATTAACTCCCATGTCAGTAACTACGGGGTCAGGTAGGCGATTGGAACCAGATCGATCAACAATAAAGATAAATTTTAAGTTGCCCTTAATGTTAGAAGAATCAGGAGTACAGAACTCAGCAGATGTATCGGCGGCTTTGAAGCTTTGCACATTCGATTGCTCCAAGCGTGCCTTACTGCATCCGGCGGCTACTACTAGCGCCAAGAGTGCTGTGAAAATCTTGATTGAGAGCATTTGGCTCTTCATGACTAATGGCCCCCCTGAATGACCTTAGGTCTCCTGTCTTGGAATGAGACTCATCTTTAAGTCTCTGTCTAAGACAGCTGTTCCAATCGTTCATACCTCTAGTTACAACTTCTATGCCGCGCGTAACTCAATAGGTTCGTCAGCATACTCGCAATATGTAAAGTGCTCGAACACTGTCTAAAAGCCAGTCTAAAGGCGGGGGAAAATTAAAACTCTTATGTAATTTCAATGAGATAGCAACGAGCTGAAGAACTCGTTTTTTGCAAGAACTCTCCCAATCGATATCTCAGCTAATTGTTTGGCAGTTTATTGAACTTCTGTGAACTAGCGATGTCGCATACAGTGTCGTCTCACAATGCAACGATTTTTTCAGACGCTTTTCGCTGTTGATTATACTCCGTCTGCTATCTCACTCTGAAGCTATTTGGATGCCCGAGGAATTGTATGTGGAGTTCATTACTGGGTCTGCTATGATGATCTCAGACATGAACTCGATTTCTTTCTCGATAAGAACCTTTACATATCTAACTTGAGGCACTCCATCATATCTGCGCTCGTAAAACTGCACTTCAAAGAGATTGCCATTTTTAACCGGCAACACGGGAATATCGTCAATGGTTACGTCTGCACAGCTCCCGTAAGTGTCTAAAGACACTTTAACGGCGGCTTCGTTAACCCAGCTAGGAACCGTCTCCTCTATAACTCTTCCCAAAGAAAGTGCACGGAGGTTACTCATTCCATCTCGATTTGAGTCGGATATGGCATCGCTCGGATCTAGAGGATTTAACCCATGTCTAAACTCCAACCCGTCGGGAATTCCATCGAGGTCAGTATCAGCAAGTTGATAGTCAGTACCTAAAACAACTTCTTCGCAGTCAAATAGACCGTCTTTATCGGTGTCTTGGTATTTGTCATCACAAACTCTAAATGACGATTGGCTATTGATATCCTTTCCAAGACGGTAGGCGACTATGTCTCTATAGCCATCTCCTGAAGTGTCTTCGTTAAGGTAACTAATGCCAAACAGATCTGCTATCTGCATATCTCGTTCGATCTTGTCAGGCAAAAAATCTCGATCTGTATCGATCAACCATCCGGTTTTTGTTAGGACACCGGAGTGATTGACAGGAAAAATTTCACCCAACTGAAATGTTTCAGATGCGCAGTATCCGTTAACTTTAAGACTTACTGTTCGCGGCAATGAAGGCGGACTTGCTTGCTCCAGTCGAACATTGGAACATCCTGCTAAAAGAAAAAAGGAGCCAACTACAAGGCGCAGATAAACACGTCTCAAAAAGATACAACAGTGCGCTCGTAAAACTGCCGGTGAATGGTCCATACTCATGTTAGAGGCAATGAACATGCCAGTATCATTCTAAGATTGGTACATCTATGAAAAAGCTAGTGAGTTTGATCAGGTTGGCAATGCAAAACATTAGACACTGTTTAAAAGATATTAGAATCAGCGTCCTAACCTCATCATGTAATTACCACGCGATTCTGACCGCATTTAATTGCCCAGCGATTTTGCCCGATTCTAATTTGCGGCTAGCTCACCAATGTCTGAGAGAAAATTGCAACCTTTTCAGACACCTCTTGAGAATCTCGATAAGCTCGGCTTCCGCAGCAAGGCACTACCGCGACCGGCGGAGAGATGTTAACTGTCTTTTCACTGAAGGCTTAAGCTTCTCGGTAGCGGCCGTCCATCCCGCTGGTGGTATACGATGGGCTATCTTTTTAAGAAAAGCTTCTGTTTTGTCCGGATAAACATTCCAACATTCACGCAATGTCCAGCCGACACCCTTTTGAACATAGAAATGAGAGTCGTTAAGATGATCCTCAATAAATCGTTTGATCGTGGAAAACGGCAAATATTTTTTGCGAAACCTTGCGTAGAACAAGAGCCCTACCAAAGACTGACGACGATGCCATGGGTTGCTTGATCTTGCCCAAGTTTCAAAAACTGGCAAAAACTTTTTGTGACTGGATTCCAATATTTTCGAACAAAGAGAGCTCATTTCATCTGAATGCGCCCAATTGTCCACTTTATCTACCCAGCCAAAAACCAAAGCCGACCTTTCGATGAGTTCGTCTAGAGGCCTACTTGCTGCCCAATAGGATGCCAAAAGCATAACTTCGAATATCGCGGAGTTCTGCCAAATAGAGTTCCATATCAACCACTGCTCATCGTAAGCTTCCTCGCTAAAACTAAAACCTTCGGAGAATCGCTTCCTCACTAGGGGAATTTTAGTATCTAAAAATGAAAGATTCGAAACACCCGCGCCAATGTAATTTTCGGCCAACCACTTCTGAGGTTTTTGCCCACGAGACAGCTTTAGAAGGGCTGCTTCGACTTCTTCTTTTGCCAACTCTAGCTTTTGTTTCGGCCGCGATTGAGTTTTCAATCTCTGTTCCTTTGTATTCTCTTACGCCGGGCAAAATTTCTTATACGATCACACATCTCAAAAACCTTTACGCACTAGCTCCCTCACATAGCGAGCCCCGCGCACTTAACTAAAATGCACACTCAATCAAGGCGACCATTTTGCCTTCGACGCTTAGCTATTTCATTCTACTCGCGAGGAGCATCATAAAAAGAACCCTCGCGCCAACGTTGCCGTCCCACTGGTCCTTTTGTAAATCCTCCCTAAAGCGAGGTGCTACCTCTACCAAGTCACCACCAATAATCTTCTTCTTAGACTTGCCTAGACGAAAAAGCAGATACTTAAGTTGAGAATAGCTAATGCCCCCCGGCACAGGAGTGCCGGTGGTCGGACAAAGCGAGGGATCTAATCCATCGATATCGAAACTAAGATAAACATTCTCAGTGGGAAGCGCCTCAATAATCTCATCAACAATGCTGGCCCAAGTTTCGCCTTCGAAAAGTCTTTTTTGAATGTCGTCATCGAAGAAGACCTTTAATCGCGACTCTGAAGCGATCATTTCTCTCTCGGTAGATGAGTAATCGCGGATTCCAAACTGAACTATTCTCTTTACGCTCGGTGCGTGGCTTAAAATATTGTACATGATGGACGCATGAGAGTGTTCAAACCCTTCATAGCTCTTTCGAAGATCTGCATGCGCGTCTAAATGCAGAATCGAAAATTCCTTAACAGCTTCAGACATCGCCTCAACTGCGCCAAATGGTACGCTATGGTCTCCGCCTAATAAGAACGGGATCTTGCCACTCGACACAATATTTTCTACTTCTTTTTTTACCCATTGGTTGAGTTTGCCAGACTCCAGATTTACATTTTCTACGATCGTTTTGAAGTCCTTCGTCTCTTGCTCTCCCCTTGTGATAGCCTCGAGATACTTTTCAACCTGTAAACGCAGTTCGCTCGATTTATTCTTTATCTGCAGCGGGACATCTAAGGTGTGTAGCCGCAGGTTTCCAGCATCCTTGACCCACTCTGAATAAAGATCTACCTGATAGCTCGCTTCGATCACGGCGTCGGGACCACTGGCCGCTCCCGATCGATAGGAAGTCGTGACGTCCCAAGGTACGGGAAGCACAACCACTTCAGCCTCGGAAAAGCCGACATCTAGACCGAATAGTTGACCATTATGAATAGCTGCATCGTCGTGACTCATTTCCACCTTCAATCTTTAAGAACTTTTCACTACACTGTTGGTTTTCATCATAGTGAGAATGGACTCTCATCTTCTCTAGACACAAAGAGCCCGACTTGGTCAGATAAAAGGTTACCTGACAAATTCCTGAACTCGCTAAACGTCTAGGCGAAAAAATCCAGTCTTTCAAGCAAAGTCCTAGAGGTGTCTTAAATTGACACTCCCACTCCGACCTATAGAAAGCGACAGCCAAAACAGCTGCGAATTTGACTCATTCATCAAAGGTTGGGAAAATAAAGAAGGCCTGCGCTTGAGGCCGTCTCGAAGGGAGGCATTGTGAAATCAGGTAGCGAATGGGGACAATTCTTAAACGACCTAAAAGCCACTGATGATTACCAGGAACTTCATTGGAAGGGAACCTTCGAGGAGTATCTCAACCTTGTTGAAAAGAATCCTGATATTTGTCGAAACGCATTTCAAAGAATGTACGACATGGTTCTCAGCTGGGGAACCGATATCTACCAGGAGTACAAAAAGAACATTATCCATTACAAATTTTTTGATGACCCCATCGAGAAGGGTCGCGATGGAGTTTTTGGCTTAGATATTCCGCTTATGCGACTTGTAAACTTTTTTAAGTCAGCGGCACTGGGCTACGGAACAGAAAAACGTGTTCTCTTGTTACACGGCCCCGTGGGCTCTGCAAAATCCACAATTACAAGAATGTTAAAAAAGGGTATCGAGCATTATTCGAAGACTGCTGGTGGCGCCCTTTACACATTCGCTTGGATCGATCCCACAGGACAGTTCTCAGACCTGTTCGGAGGAATTAAAGAACTTAGATCACCAATGAATGATGATCCTTTGAAGCTTATCCCGAATGAGTATCGAGCCAAAGTTGCTGAAAAGATCAATCGAGGCTCAAAGTCTAAGTATAAGGTAAAAATCGAGGGAGAGGTTGATCCGGCCAGTCGATTAATTTTTGAGAAGCTTATGCTCCATTATGCAGGCGATTGGCAGAAAGTTTTAAATCATGTGCGCGTAGAGCGAGTTATCTTGTCTGAAAAGAATCGTGTCGGCATTGGAACCTTTCAACCCAAGGATGAGAAGAATCAAGACTCTACTGAGCTCACGGGTGACGTGAATTACCGAAAAATTGCCATTTATGGATCCGACTCCGACCCTCGTGCTTTCAACTTTGACGGAGAATTCTGCGTAGCAAACCGAGGAATGATTGAGTTTATTGAGGTCTTAAAGCTTGATGTGGCTTTTTTATACGATCTTCTAACTGCGTCGCAAGAACACAAGATCAAGCCGAAGAAGTTCGCTCAAACCGATATCGACCAAGTTATTATCGGACACACGAACGAGCCAGAGTTTCGTAAACTTCAAAATAATGAGTTTATGGAAGCGCTACGGGATAGAACTGTTAAAATAGACATTCCCTACATAACTAAACTCAAAGATGAAATTAAAATTTACGAGAAAGACTTCGGTCCCACACGCATTCAAAGTAAGTCTATTGCTCCGCACACCATAGAGATGGCTGCTATGTGGGCAATACTCACTCGCTTGGAATCGCCTAAGAAGGCCAATCTTACGATCGTTCAAAAGCTTAAGCTCTATGATGGCAAGATGATCCCTGGCTATACCGAAGACAATGTTAAAGAACTTCGAAAAGAAGGCAATCGTGAGGGGCTTGATGGCATTAGCCCTCGTTACATTCAGGATAAGCTTTCTAACGCCTTAGTTAACGAAAAATATGGAGAGGTTGGCTGCATTAACCCTTTTATGGTTCTTAATGAACTTGAAGGGGGTTTAAAGAATCACGTTCTTATTTCGAACGAAGAAAAGCGACAGCGCTATAAAGAACTCTTTGCGATGGTTAAGCAAGAGTATGAAGAAATTGTGAAATACGAAGTTCAGCGCGCCATTTCAGCTGACGAAGAGATGATTTCTAAGCTATGCGCCAACTACATTGACAACGTTAAGGCTTACACTCAAAAAGAGCGCGTCAGAAACAAATACACAGGGCAAGACGAAGAGGCTGACGAGAGACTCATGAGATCTATTGAAGATAAAATAGAGATTCCAGATAGCCGCAAAGATGACTTCCGAAGAGAGATTATGCATTACATTGGTGCGCTAGCTCTTGAGGGCAGGACATTTGATTACAAGTCGAATGATAGACTGAGAAAAGCCCTCGAAATGAAACTCTTTGAAGACCAGAAGGATTCTATTAAGCTGAGCACGCTTATCTCCAACGTGGTCGACCGAGCAACGCAAGAAAAGATCGATGTTGTGAAATCTCGATTGATTAAGAATTTTGGATACGATGAAGTCAGCGCAACAGACGTGCTCAACTACGTTGCCAGTATATTTGCTCGCGGCGATGTTAAAAAGACGAACTGATCCGCGGTTTGAGGTTCGCCGGCCCAATGTCATCTGCGATGACTTCTTCGATTGCGTGCCGGCAAACTTCACAAAAGGTCCGACCTCTATCCATTGTGCAATCTAAGCCGGGTTTGTGGCTGTGGGCCCCGGCTACTTCTGATTCGGCATAACCCCCGCGATAGGCTCCAAAAACACCTCTACTCCAGTATCTGCTTGGAGTGGGCAAGGGAGTCGACGGCGAAACAACAGCTTTCCACTTGAGTAAACCTAACAGTGGGCTTCTTAAAAAAGTTATGTTTTGAGACCAAGGCTCATAGATATCTGGAGCAAACTCAAGTTCTGTTGGACCACCATCCTGGTACTCTTCATTGAGTCCGAAAAAATGACCCAGCTCATGGCGCAACAAATAACTGAACTGAGAACTATCAGACGGAACGGCCGTATGGCTCATATAATTCCCAACTCCCCAATAGTCAGACGAGTTGATTAAAACAATAGGATAATCGTAAGGCACTAGGGCTAAACGTCGGCGAAACTTTTTCTCATTTGTCGGATAGACAACATGGTACCATCTTCCAAATTGATCCCAGTGCGGGTAATAGAGCCCCAAAAAGGAATCCCTCTCTTTTACCTCGGGTGAAGGTCGCGAAGGAGGTTGTCCCAAAGCCAATTTGGACTCAGAGAATACTGCAGAGATTTGCATTCTATCGAGACCGGGAAAGTCAGAACCAGTTAGTGCTTGAATAACCCGCTGAGCATCTCGCCAAAATTTGTCTTTCGTCCCAGCTTTGTATCCTTCGGCGTAAATCACAACCTCCAGCTTCTGCGCATGGCTCGCCTCTTTTAGCAAAATGTGTTCGAACTGGACTTCTTCCGACTCAGTTGAATCAACATCCACCCTTTGCCTCAGCACTTGCTCCATTTTTCCGCTGAGAGGATTCTCGGCTATTAACTCTAAAATCACGCTCTTGTTGGGATTCGGAAACCGAAAAGCAATACTTCTTGCAAGCTTACGGTAGCGTCGTCCGGTACCGATAGAGTCGTACGCAAGAGCTACATTTGTATTGGCATCCCTTAGGACCCCCACGTAGCTTCCCTGTTTTGGCGTTGTTGTGCTGCGATTATAAAGAGCAGATGTGCCTGATTTATCGATGCTGACTTTTTCGATTTGGTACGACTCATCAGCGCTCCAGGCAATGTCTATTCGAATGACGGACTTACCACCTGCAGCTTTGAGCCTCTTATCATTACTGCTTCTAAGAAGACTTAAGCCGATGGGGAAACCATCAACGTGATGTAAATTTTCATCCCGCGGCACTTTTTCTGAGTCAGGAAATGGGTTTGCCAGAGACAACTGGGTCGCCAAAAGGAATGCACAACACAAACAGGAAATTTCTGCGAAACCAAAAGAACCAAACCCCTTAATCATACTACCCCCGATTTAAACTAGCGTACAAATCGCCATGAATGCTAGACCGAACTCAAAGAATCGACCTGCTTCCCAAGGGACCCACATGTCTGTATGTATTTATCGCACTAAAGCTGCCGGAGTGCCAATATTATGGCAAAGAAATTATTCCGATCAAATTCGTACAGAATTTTTATTATTTGGTTTCTTTGTGAAGCGTGTGCCTTCTTAAGAAGGGGTTGTACTTCATCTTTTCAAGGCGACCTGTTGAAGTACGTTTCTTAGAGGTGTGGTACCGAGATGGAGGAGCTCCTTCTTTCTTTGCTTCAGTGCACTGAAGAATTACGTGAACTCGCGCCGATTTTGCCATCTCTCAAACTCCTTTACAAGAACCACGGAATCTTACATGAGTCCGCCCTGCTGTCTAGTATTTTTGTCGCGAGCTTGAAACAGCTCACAATTGAAAGCAAACTAGCCGGATGCGAAAGTCTTTTTTCAACCTGATACCTTATTTACTTCTTAGCTTATTTCTCAGTTTTCTCTGTGTTACCTCATTCTCGGAGATCGCTGAAGCTCAACGAAACCAAAGCCAGCGGCGTCAAGCTCCACGGAGACAAGCCGAGGTTAAAGACGTAGGCACAGAGTCCTACACTCCGCGACTTACCTATGACCTGGGTGGTGCCGCCGGCCAAAGTGGCGGAAAATCCTACACAGAAATCAATCTGGGCCTTAATTTTTGGGCCCTGAGTTGGCTGAACTGGCGCAACTCAGTTTTTTACAGATTTACTGAAACGAGCGTCTATGGCCTAGATACCTCTTTGAGGCCAACCTTAGCCCTCGGAAGCAGCGCGCTCGGACTGACTCTTTTTGGCGGGCCGGGTTACCGATTTGCCAATGAAAACCGCTCTACACTCTTTGGTGAAGCTGGGATGTTCATTTCTCTCGCCAATTTAACACTTGGCGCCGGTGCAAGAAGATTTCTTTATTCAGCTACAAACAGCAGCCTGAGTGATGAGACACAATTCTTTCTAATTCTTGGCGGCAGCGGCTCTCTTTAGATAATTACGCGCCCCATTTGCGACGCGCCATAAGCTGTTCTAATAGCTTCCCTTAAAAATTTTACATTGCTATCGCCACTGGTTGGAGTACTTTTTACACCACATTGGGGGGGGGTTCAATGTTAAGGGGGAAGATCACCACTGGTTTAGTGGCTTTATCAGTACTATCAGCTTGTGCTGCGCAGCAAGATAACTCTCTCGTAGAGTACCAAAAACCGGCTCCAACAAAAGAGTCTGAGCTTGGTGATGTTGTCCAGACCAAGAAACCAATAACAAAGAAGCAAGTTGAAGAGCTTGAAGATAAAGGGTTTTCAGTAAGAGCTGTTTGCCCGGCAAACAATATTATTGAGGTATCTGGGGCGTCGTCCGCAGAGTTAGACCGACAGTTCCCTGGTGCACTCAAAGCTGAGAACACTTTTGTTAAGATGAACAGTGCAGAGGATCGCCCTTTTGACATTAACACTGAATCTGACGAAGAAATCACAGCCTGTAGAGCAGTTTCAGTGGACCTTGAGGCCTCCGAGTCGCCTCAAGGTATTGTCTTCGAACTCAAACCTGAGGCTCTTTCTGATGCAAATTTAACTGTTTCGACTTTGGAAGGCCTTAAACTAGACTGGATAGTGGTGGGCCCGGATCCCCTGTCGTCTTTCCGAGGAGACAAATTACACGCGAGCGCTACACCCATCCTGACATTATTGCCTGACGTGCCAGGAACTTATTTGGTGGTGCTACGAATAGTCACAGCGAGTAGAGATTGTCTTTTCACTAACACGTCATTTTCTCTTACCTATGACGAAGATTACATGCCTGTAAAGACACCACCACCTTCCATATCTCTTTATGAAAGGCTAATGAGCGCAACAAAGGCTATTGGAGCGGATGCTGCTTGGTCGGTTACAAAAGGCGAAGGTCAAGTCATTGCCATTATTGATAGTGGTGTGAACTACAATCACCCAGATTTGTCAGCCAACGTGCTCGTCAATTCTAAAGAAATCCCAAATAACAAAATCGATGACGACAAAAATGGCTACGTAGATGATTACGTAGGTTACGATTTTGTCTATAATGATGCGTATCCTATGGATGATCACGGCCACGGAACACACGTCGCCTCTTTGGCCGCGAATGCCAACTATGGAGTTGCACCAAATGCAAAAATTCTACCCATCAAAGTTATGCACACACATGGAGCAGGTGATATTGCGTCCATCGTTTGCGGCCTCTACTACGCTGTTGATCGCGGAGCTACAGTCATAAATCTTTCAGTGGGTGGCCCCTACGCAATAAGTCGCATCAACGACTACCTACTCTACAAGGCCTTTCTTGAATATGCGAATCAGAAGCATGTAACCGTCGTGATTGCTTCAGGTAATGACACTCAAGACACCGACAAAGTCCCTTACTTGCCAGTAATGATTCCCTCAGATTCGCGCATCACTGTAGGTGCGAGCTCGCTCTCTGGTGCTCCGACCAGTTACTCTAATTACGGTGCACGCAGCGTGGATGTTTTCGCTCCTGGTGGCGATGGTGCTCAGCCTTTACTGGCGGCAAGTTATTTCCCGAAGGTGGCTATGTACATTTCGAAGTCAGGCACATCTATGGCTTCGCCAGTCACCGCTGGGGCAGTTGCACTTCTTAGAAGTGCAAACCCTCGACTTTCGACGCTACAAATTAAGGAGTCTCTTGTTCGAACCACCACCATGATAGGCCTAGCAGGTCGATTCTCTGTGGGGGACGGAATGATACAAGTTCAAAATGCGATGGGGCATCGGTAACATGATTGGTCTATTGCAATCCTCGCAAGAAGTCTTGATAGAGCTGAGGATCTCCCTGTCGGTTAAATAATCCGTACCTTGATGGGCCAGTCGCTGAGTTTACACCTTCCCAAATCCAGGCAGAATGTATGGATCCTTCTTTAAACTTCTCGTTCCAGTAGCTAGTTGCTCGTCTTAAATTTTCTCCCGCGTTCTCGCTTTGAGAGTCAAATCCGTACTCGCCAATAATGATCGGCTTACCCGCTGCTAACTGCTCTAACTCTTGCCAAATTGCTCGCGCTCTATCAGGATTTTGAACAACTTCGTGATTTATTTCCCAAGACGAAAAAGAAAGACCGTCAAATTTTGAAAGTATCTGCTGATCGGAGTGAAGCAAGTCTTTGTACCCGGCTTCTTTCATCAGTAAGACATTGTTCACTTCTAATACTTGATAAACATGAGAGCGAGTTGTGACTCTTGGAAAGTAGCTCGCAAACAATGAGTATCCCTTCTCTATCCCTTCCTGACGAAGCTCGGCCCAGTACAAAAGCGAATTGAGACCATCTTGAACGGACCGAGACGATCCATATGTCCCACGCTCGTAACTTTGGTCACAGCTAGCCTTGAAGCTGCTATCTACCAGGTAACCGTAGGTACTGCCGCAATAAACTTGATTATCGCCTTCCCAGTTTCCTAAAATGACAGTCACTTCTGATCTATAATACTTTGTGAGAAGATGGGCAGTCAGTTCTGCGTACTCATTGACTATGGCCTCTTTGTGAGATTCCAAAAAGCTTCTGTCGAGGTAGCCTGATCCATACCCGCCTTGACTTGCGACGGAATCATAAGTCGTAAAGAAAAGTGTTTTCTGTCCCAAACTACCGAAAGCGTTTTCAAATTCCGGCTGTGAAACAAGACATTTTAAATAGGTTTCGGTAGAGTTGCGGCATCTGTCCTCTTGACCAGCAAAATAGGTTGCATAAGAACGCGGACTTAAAAGTATTCTCGTCTGGCGAACACCGCTTCTATGCAGCATCTCGACCGTACTTCGAAGGCTCCAGATAGGAAGATCGACTAAACCCGACCACACATAAGCGCCAAAAGGATCACTCTTACGTTTCATCAAAGAAGGACGAGAACTGTATCCGTTTGACTGAAATCGACCGCCCGCTGCGGGGTTGTACCGATCTCTCACACGCGAGCGAAATCGCCCCTCTCCCTCCCTCAAAGTAGTTGAAGTCCCTTCCCCAATCACATCAGATCTCGATGAAGATTCATTGGGTATAAGACAAAAAGTTAAAGCCGCCGAAAAGAATAGCGAGAGGATACTCATCTTACGAAAATTATCTGAGATGACCTTCACTGATTGTTTACTCTTGTTCTTATCCTTTAGCATTACTCCCCCTCATTATGTTGGACGATGTTTCCCATACCCTAGCAAACAACGTACCGGGCTTCACCAATGGTGGGCATAGCTTATTCCCACTTATAGGTGTCTAAATCCTTTACAGTTGCACGTAGCGATCTAACAAGTTCTTTTTACTGACGTAGAAAATCTGTTTAAATGGTATCTCGCCTTGCTCAATATGAGACAAAGAGTTTATAAATCTCTCATGAAACAAAGACAAAATTTGACTCCAGGCACCAGGGTCCAGCACCCCCCCTCAATTTCGATTCCAGCTAACAATAAGCCGCTAATTGATCCTATCTACCACAGCGTAAAATATTGCTTAGATCCGGTAGAAGAGATGAGCCCCGGCCCCTCAGAGTATTTTTTTTATTCTCGAATTTCGAATCCGACAACAAGGCAACTAGAACTCACACTTGCGGAACTTCAGCAGCGTGACGACGCTATCGTCACGGCTTCGGGCATAGGTGCGATAGCTACAACATTGTTGGGGCTATGTGAATCAGGCGATCATATTATTGCTTTTAAGGAGTCCTACAGGTTCACCCGCACTCTCTTGGGAGGCACATTGAAGCGAATGGGCATCTCTCACGATTTGGTTCACCTTGGTGATTGGCAATCACTCAGCAACGCCTACAAAGAGAAGGCCACGAAAGTTTTGCTATTTGAGTCGCCAACGAATCCATCTCTTTCACTCCATGATATTCCAAGACTGACGAAGTGGGCCCGAGAGCGAAATCTCATAATCATAATGGACAACACGTTTGCAGGGCCCCATCAGCATGCCGAATTCGATATCGATTTTTATGTTCACTCTCTCACTAAGACAGTATCAGGACACGGCGATGTTTTGGGAGGGGCAATCATCTCCTCCCATCCGCTTTTAGAGTCTATTCGAAAGACTCATTGGGAGATTGGGGCTACAATGGATCCCCAAGTGGCCTATCAAATCCAAAAGGGCCTGAAAACTTTTGAGCTTCGTTACAAGCACTCCAGTAAAACGTCTGGCAACATTGCACGATGGCTCTCTGAGCAATCTTTTGCGGAAAACGTAAGATACCCAGGGTTGCAGGAGCCTGCCACTCAACTGAGTGAAGCGGAGCTGCCTGCCACCGCAGCAATTCCATCTTCGCAGCTGTTTTCTTCACAATTAAGGGACATGGGACCTGTTGTGACTTTTGACCTAAAGACTGAAGCGGCAAACCTCTATCATCATTTGCGCCAATTAGAGTTAATCAGTGTGACGGCGAGCTTGGGAGCCACCGAAACTCTTATTGCACCTTGCTTAGCTTATTTTGGTGGAGACTTAAGCGTCGGTGAACTCGAAAAAGCAGGAATTCGTCCGACGACTCTTCGTCTGAGCGTAGGCCTGGAAAGCGAAGAAGACATCAAAGCAGACTTGCTGCGCCTGAGCTAGAGATGCACGAAAACTCGCCGGGTGTGCAAAGCGTGTCTACAGCAAAGCGTGTCTACGCTTTAATGTCTAAGCTTTAAACACCTTTCAAATACCTCAGACATTCGAACAAATAGTAGCAACTAGTTAGGTCCTCTACTCGTTCCGATCGAATGCAGATGGCTCGTCTTTTGCTCCACCTACCTAATGAGAATCTATATGACGGCTTTTTGAACAAAAGCATTTTGCGACACATATCTGCTAGACAAACCGAGGTACAAAAGAGCATGGAGCTCAGTCTGCGAGCAATAAAATACAGTGGCTTTAGTAAAATCCTTGTTTGTATCATTATAATACAATCAGTCATTGTTTTTGCACACTCGACTGAACGCCCCAGTACCGTCAGCTACTTTGATAGGAGCACGGAGTGTGTAGAGCCTAAGGTCGAGCACGTATGCAGCAACTACACAGAATACGGAGACAATCGAATACTCGAGCACACATTACACATAACTTGCCGCGACTCATGCTCTAGTGAATATACTTTTCTTACGAAAATTCGGTCCAGAAGAGTAGCACGTAGCGCCTTTCAGGAAAAAGACTACACACTAAATAGCTTAGATTCGATTTACGGCACTGATTACAAGATAAAAATAGCTGGAGCTATGCTGAATGATAGTGAAGCTCGTGACGTTAAAAAGGAAATAGACTACCTAGAGGCTCAGGAACAATCTATCAGAAATGAATACAGTGCAGTAGGGTCTAATTACGCTAAACAGTCCGGCCAGATAAGCGCCGTAAAGCCGCTTGTCGTCGCTGAACATGAACTTCAACTTAGACGGCTTTTAAATACTTTCGAAGGATCTAAAAGATCATTGAGCGAAGTTGACATTAGCGAAGCTGGAATAAATTTACAAATTGCCCTAAAAAATGCCTTTATTGAACACGCAAGAAAGAACCTTATAGATAAAGACACTATGACGCTACTTTCCGAAGTAAGGATTAGCGACCCAGAGCTTAGAGTCACAAAAAATATGATAACTTTAGGTGTTCAGGGTAACACCTACTCCGAAATCTACCAAGCACTCCCTAGTCTTTTTTCTACACAAAAAAACAGTCTTGGCGAGTTTTCTTTTTCTAGTTTGCAAGCCTTGTCTCATATAGGTAGCAAGAACGATTATCTAGTGGGAGTTCCCCCTTCGTTGTCAAAAATCCTCAAAGCGATGTCTGCTGATGAACAAATGCGAAATCTAGAAACTCGAATGAAAGAGAATACGGATTCAATGGCGGAAGCCTATAAAAGATTAAATAGACTAATTGAAAAAAAGGATCCTACTTCGAGCGACCACAGCCGTAAAAACCGATGCTTCGAACCATTTCGCGTTTACAAAAATGAGATAGATGAATTTACAAAGGTGCAACTGTTTGAACTTGCTAAGAAACTTGATAAAGCTTCGAAAAGAATGGAGGAAGAAGGAAGAGATACAATGAAACGCTATTCCAAAACACCGGAAAACTTTGAGGCCAAGTACAGACAGGAAAAACAAAAGGCACTTGGTTCGTCAATTGGCACGCAAGATTTGATCCCTTTTCCGGAGGAGAGGATAGAATCAGTGGTTGTCGAACTTCCTTTAGTTTATGAAGAACTGCCTAAAACCAATTCTTGGACACATTCACTCTTTCGGGACTTGGCAAAGCCTGAGGGAACTGCCGCACGCGAAAGAGCAGATGAATACATTTCGGCGGGAGAATGCAAATCGGTTGAACAGGCGACAACTCAAGAACCATCAGAAGCCGATCCCTTAGAAAAGCCGACAACTTCTCGTGCTAGTTCAATGGGGAGTCGTGCAGCTAACGACTCGAAGACATTGCTTCGTATGTGGTTCGACGGTAGAGCATCGAATGACATTGTCCTACATTTAGAACGCGGCGCCCAAGGAGAGGTCGAAGGATACATCGAAGTAGCTAAAAGTTCTCACGCGTTGACTTCGGCTGAGGTCTGCGGCGCACTTACACAAGGCTTTTTGAACCTCTGCTCTCATCGAACAACAGGCGCGTCTGAATCCAAGAAGGCAGAACTGCAACTGAATTTTGGAAAGAACAGTGAATTTCCTGGAGATATTCCTTTAAAGATTCGCTATGTAGAGGCTCATCATTCGTTACCACCTCCTCCTTTGAAGAAAAAACCGACCACCAGAGCAAATGGCGTAAAATAGCCCAGGATCAGCAAGAGAGAGCTGAAGCTGACGAAGTGTCGCGCAGCGAATCTGCAGCAGATCCTGCATCCTCGAACTCTCTGATGGCGGTAAGAAACAAAAGACTTCAAATGCGAGTTCGGATTGGTGCGGTGCTCGCAACCGGCGAGCGCCGCTGCCGAACGTATGCCTGAGTATTTGAAGGCTTTTTTTCGCATCCGCCACAAAGCAGATCTGCAGCAGGAGGTTATTTGAGTTCGAATTTAGGCTGCGACCGAAGCTTCGCGAGCAAATCGCTCATCGCGGTTTTTCGCTCTTCTTCTTGCATGGGCTTTCCGCCAATTGGATGGCTTTCAACATACTTATCTTCAATTTCTAGCAAAAAGCGAGAGGCAGCTGAATTTGCAATCTTTCCGTACTTTCTACGAGACACCGAGCGAGAAAGCACCAAGTGTTTTCGAGCTCTCGTAATACCCACATAAAAAAGTCTGCGCTCTTCCGCAATATCTTGCCCTAATCTTTTGTGCGGAAGGATGTCTTCTTCGATACCCACTAAGAATACGTGATCGAACTCCAAGCCCTTACAAGCGTGGAGTGTCATTAGCTGAATTGCGGCCGGTAGCTCATCTTCTTCTTTGAATTCAACTCCATCTAAAAGCATCAAATCTACAAATCGACGGATGTTTTGAGCAGTCTTGCCCTTTGATTCTATAGCTCGATCAAGAATGCTTGCGAGCATTTCTAAATTTTTCCACCTTTGGTGAGCGGCGGGGCTGTGATCATATTGTTCAAGTAAGAAATTGCGATACCCTATGGTGATTAACCATTCTAGGAGCGCTCCGCCAGCCGAAGGACTCGAAAACAAAAAAGACTCAAGCGAGGTAATAGCTTCTCGAAAGTCTTTGATCTCATTCTTGTGATGCTGAGAAAGCTCCTTCAAATTTGATTCGAGAACCAATTTAACAAAGGAGTTACCTTTGGGCCCAAATAAATTGCTGCCCTCCATGTGATTTTGGGCCCAATCGAAAAATGCATCACCTATCCCTCGCGGAGGACAATTGAGAATTCGCCTTAAAGAAATTTCGTTGGGGAGCACAGCAGTTCTTAAGAAAGCTAGAGCATCTTTGATTTCGCGCCTATCCATAAGAGCCGTTCCGCCAGTGACCTCCACATTCACCATGTTCTTCCGAAGTTCCGCTTCAAAAAAACCGCCTTGGCTATTGGATCGATAGAGCACTGCTATTTCTCTCGGATTAACACCTTGATTTAAAAGCTTCTTAATCTCTCTGCAGATGCCTTCGGATTCAGTGAATTCGTCTTCAAAAACAAGTACCTCGGGCCGTGTCTGCATCTCTGACTGTTTTGTAGACTGAAGAACTTTCCCGTGGCGCTTTTCATTTTTCGAAATAACGTGATTAGCAAGATCAAGTATTCGCCCAGAAGAACGGTAGTTTTTTTCAAGCCGAACAACTTTAGTGCCTTTGTAAAGAGTGGGAAAGCTAAGAATATTTTCGATCCTAGCCCCCCGCCATCCGTAAATAGATTGATCGTCATCACCAACGACGCAAAGATTATTGTGTGATCCGCAGATCTGCCGAATCAAATTTAGCTGCGCAAGATTCGTATCTTGAAACTCATCCACCATTATCTGTTGATACTTGTCGTGGTAGGTTTTTCGAATCGATTCGTTCTCTGTTAATATTTTAGTGGGAGTTAGAATAAGTCCGTCAAAATCGACAACTCCCAATGTCTCAAGTTTTTTTAAGTATTTCGGTAAAAGGAGCGTTGCCACTTCTAAATAAGGATCTTCACCAACGCTCCTTGAGTGCCCTTCTCGTATTGCTGAAATTTCGGCGCCTAACCTCTCAAGATCAAAGCGATCTTTCTCGTCGTGGCGTATATCTCGTAAAAGTTCCTTGATGATCGCTTTAGCGTCCCCCGAATCAATTAAACCGAACCGCTCCGGAAGGCCGGCTTGCCTCCAGTGTTTTCGCAAGAAATCTAGCCCGAAGGAATGAAATGTGCCTGTGAAAAAATTCAGCTTCGACTTTGCGGAAAATCTAGCCGTCACTCGGTGTTTAAGCTCTCGCGCGGCTTTGTTGGTAAATGTAAGGACGACGAGCTCACCGGCAGCGCATACTTTTTCGTCTAAGAGACGGCCCGCCCTTGCGACCAAAACAGTTGTCTTACCAGAGCCTGCACCAGCAAGAATCAAAAGCGGCCCTTGATTATGGAGAGTCGCCTCTTTTTGGTTTTCGTTGAGATGCGAAACCCAATTTCTCATATAGAAATCAAAAACTCTACGTCTGGATTTTTTTCTTTGAGAAACCCCAAGTCCCACTCTCGCTCTAAAAGAACCACGGGGTGTTCAAATACATCTCTAAATACACGGAGCTGACTTGGCCCTTTAAGATCACCTAAGAAAGGCTTACCACTTTTATCAACAGGCCACCTGGCAAGCTGGTAGGCAAGATTCTCAAGTTTCACATCAAGTTTGTACTCATCGTTGAGTCTAAAAAGTAAAACATCAAATTGAAGCTGTCCTACGACTCCCAGAATTGCATCTTGTTTTCCAACAAGTGGATCAAAGAAGAGTTGCACCGTGCCTTCTTCTACTAATTGGCTGACGGCCTTCTGCAAAGTTTGTCTTTTTAATGCATCCTTAATTTTTAGCCTTCCAAACAACTCGGGCGAAAAACGAGGTATGCTATCAAACTCAACTCGCTTGCCTGTGTAGACGGTGTCTCCTATCCGAAAGTTCCCGGTATCATTAATACCCACGATGTCGCCAGCATAGGCTTCATCCACCGTCTCTCGATCCTGCGCCAAAAACTGATTGGCGTAGGCCAAGCGTATTTCTTTGGCTAGGCGACTGTGAGAGACTTTCATCCCTCTTTCGAACTTTCCGGAGACGACCCTCAAAAATGCAACTCGATCCCTATGCTTGCGATCCATGTTTGCCTGAATCTTAAAAACAAACCCCGAGAAATTGCTCGTTTGGGCTTCAACCATTTCACCTTGAGATGTTCGCGCCTGCGGCCCGGGCGAGTATTTAGCGAAGATCTCTAAGAAGAGATCAACGCCCCAGTTGTTCTTTGCGCTACCAAATGTAAGTGGGCTCAGTTCGCCCCTCAAAAACCTCACCAAATCAAAAGGTGGTAGTGCTCCATCTAACAAGTCCATGGCATTGCAGAAAGATTCATAAAAGTCTGGGTGTGCGAAAGTTTTAAGAAGTGGATCTTTCCATCCATCAGGCAAATCTATTTTTTCAGCAACATCACTGCCTTTTGTGTATTTATAAAACACTTTTTGATCACGGTGATAGAGACCCTGAAAACGATCACCTATTCCCATCGGCCATGTTACGGGATAGCAATCCATCCCCAAGGTCTTTTCGACATCATCGATAAGTTCGAACGGGTCTTTCCCCTCACGATCCATCTTGTTTGCAAATGTAAAGATGGGCATTTTTCGTCGGTGGCAGGCCTCAAAAAGCTGTCGCGTTCGGGCTTCAACACCTTTTGCAGCATCGATGAGCATGGCTGCGCTATCGGCGGCCATCAGTGTGCGGTAAGTATCCTCACCAAAGTCTTTGTGCCCCGGCGTGTCCAAAAGATTAACTCGCAAGCCTTCGTAGTCGAACTGCAAAACTGAGGAGGTGATCGAGACTCCCCTTTCTTGCTCCATCGTCATCCAGTCAGAAGTGGCGGCTTTTGTTCCCTTCTTGCCCTTCACCTCGCCTGCCTCACGTATGATTCCACCTTCATAGAGGATTTTCTCAGTGATTGTGGTCTTACCCGCGTCGGGGTGAGAGATAATGGCGAACGTGCGGCGTCTGGCGACTTCTTCTTTTAAGCCCATAGGTAGAAAGAGATCTCATAAGCCCGACAAGAAGACACGCTCTGTCACTGCGCGCACGAACTCTACTGAGAGGCCAAATTTCATTTTCGCACGCACCACGGACCTAGATAGACTGAGTTCACCCAAAAAAGGCTTTGGTGCTTTTCATTGAACTTTTTGTCTAGCGGTTTTCGCCTCGGCAAAGAGACCTTTGACTTCTTCACAAGTTGTACCCAAAAGACTTGGCTCGATTCTTCTAAGCTCATTCGTTAGAGTATGAAAGAAATCCCCCGAAGGAGTGGTAAATCTATTGTCGCTCCTGTCAAAGTTCATCGAAAAATCCTGTGATTCGGGCATAACCGGCTCCAAAACAAATTTTAGTCTACTAATAAACTTGAGTTCATCCTCTGCCGCAGAATCAAAATATCCTCTTCGCATGAGCGCACTCATCTGCTGCTGAAAAGGTTCAAACCTTCTCTCACCACCGGCGCCTTCGACGATTGCAAATTCTTCTGGAGAGCCACAATTGGTCAACATAGCGTAGGAAGCGAGTGTTGTTAACTTTGCCATCGGATGCTGAGCTATCATTCGCGCAATCCGTTTTAAGTTTATGGCTCCCACTAATTGAGTGAATTCGCGGAGAGTTCGGCCACGCAGGTTCGTCACATGATCTAACCACTCTTCTGGCAATTTGGAGTAATCAACGGGTCCACGCCCGTGGGTACCGTTTACCCAGTAAGTGGTTGGATAATAACTGGTATCTAGGTAAGAGAGATCTTTAGCGACCAGTTCTTGGCTTATTCCTGCCAAATCAATATTTGCAATCGGAAACGGCCCAAGAGACGAGTATCTTTCATGAGATTTTGCTTCTTTTAGAAACCTCCAGAGAGATCTATGGGGGCTGCGTTCGTCGGCGGGACTGATATTGATGTCCATAATGTTGTCATCTTTTTCTCCAACGGCTCCTCTCCAGTTTGCATAGTTATCCCAATTAGGCCTTGGATCGTGACCATGACACGCTAAACAGAGTGCCGGATTAGGACCGCTCAAAGAGACCCGGCTCTTTCCTCCTACGTTTGACTCTTTTATTTCAAAAAATGTGAACGTTCCACTGGCTTCATCAGCTTGAATCATCTCCAGCGAATCAAAACCTGCCAAGCGCGGATGACCGTTGAAAGCAGCGATAAACTTTGTTTCAGGATGGTATTGAATAATGCGAGGGTCGTCCGCAGTTGCCGCCTGTAGGCTCTGAGAGCTCTTCATTATAATGTAATGAGACCTCAGTTGAGGATCAAAACTTTGCAAAATTTCTGAAATGCTCGACGAGTAGAGCTTGGTTTCATTGCGGTCGTCGAAGACGCGATCTTCGGAGCGTTCTGCTAAAAACTTTTTTAAGTCATTGATGTCGGAAATGGAATTTGAGACTTCTGCCTTAACAGACAGACTTACGAGTATAGGAAGCGCGAGCGACAAAAAAAATGAACATCCCTGTTCTATAACCCCTGAAACCCTTAAACCCCTGTGCATCTTGGTCTCCCCTACACAAAGCGAACATAACGGGATTCCACTGTGATGTTGAGGCCTTAGATAACAATGTAAAATTTTTCTACTCAAACGATTCTCAGTCTTTAACCAACTATAAGGATATCTTATAGTTGGTGGCCCGCGGCAGATCCAACAATTCTACCGCGCTTTGATGAACGCTTTCTTTGCTAAAAAAGATGAGCTTCTGGTTTTTTTGTTTCAACGACCCATCTAAAAAGTTACAATTAAATTATGTCCTTAATCTCAGGCATTCAGCAGTTTGTTCAAAAACTAGACGAAAACTCTATAGCCTACGCGGTTATTGGCGGGCTCGCTGTTTTTGCCTATGGTGGGGACCGAACTACATTTGATGTAGATTTTTTGATCCATGGCCAGTTTAGAAAACAAATTCTAGAAATTGCAAAAATACTCGAATTAAAAGTCGTAAATGAGAATGACGAGGTACTACAACTATCTGGGGCCATTCAGATCGACGTCATTTTTGCGAACCGACCAAAGTCACAGCAAATGTTGACGAGAGTAAAGCTGTTAAAAAACCTTCCCTTTCCGGTGGTTACTCCAGAGGACCTTATAGGACTCAAAATTCAAGCTTTCTCTGGCGACAGATCCAGGGAATACGTTGATAAAGGCGATATTCTGACGATTTTCAGACATGTTGATGAGTTAAATTTTGACTTGATCAAGGAGTACGCCGATATCTTTCAAGTATGGCCAGAAATCGAAGAAATAAGAAAACACATCTAACTTTTGAACAATATTTTGCCCTTATCGAAGAGTTGCTCAAGTTAACGAAGCGATCTGTTCGCAAATCAAAGATTCTAAGTACCGACACATTTAAGCTTTAGTAGGTACCATTCTCGTTTAAGTAAGCATCACGGCATTTGATAATGAACCTGGAACACTTTTCATCAGAAAGCTGGCACTTCGCAGTTTTTTCCCCGAGTAAACGCGTTCTGCTCTATCGATCTTGCCAGCCTATTGCGTAAAGCCAATCCGACGTGGGTTCGATCAGTTTGCGCTTTTGAAGGTCGAACAGACCAAAAGTAAATTCCGCTTCTGTAAAAACAATTCCCTCTAAGTCTACAATTTTTTGCGAAACAAAGCCTATTCGTTTTCTATGATCCTTACACGTCGTCACAATTGTGTATCGATTTCTCAGAGTCAGTTCTTTTTTGAATTGCAACTGGACTGCCAAAATCACCGGGCCAATCTTTTCTTTTTGAACTCTGTCATAAGAATAACCTCGCGAGGTAATCAAGTCCCAACGAGCTTCCTCAAGCAAAGTAAGATAAACCGCATTGTTGACATGACCGTAGCCATCAAGATGCTTTTCTAAAATAGTGATCTCGTAGCGATGCTGGAACATAACTTGATCTCCAAAGACTAGTAAACCTATGCCATTCTGTCCTACATGTGGTACCCAATCCGAAGGGTACCAAGTCCTCGAAGAAGTACCAATCGCTTTCAAGCTCATGAGGTAATTTTCGGTCGAAGTGAAAGCCGCAAAAAGAGTTTGTTCTTAAGGGGAGTCAAGAGGGGGAGTCTGCCAGCCCCAACTCCCCCACAAGCCAAACATCGCGGTAAAAGCTTTTCGTTGATACCGAAGGCCCGTCTGCTTTACCATATAAAGAGGGGGAGCAGATGAAGTTAGGCAGTCTTTCGCTTTCTGCTAAAATCTTAAGCTCAATATTGATATTGCTTACAGCCTTTTCAGGCTATCTAGCTGTTTCTGACGTCACGTTGAGGCCAGCAAAAAATAAAAAAGAGACCACTAGCTTAGTTTACCCAGAAACCCAAGATCAGTGGCTCAAGCTTATCAACGAAATCAAGTCCCCTGAAACTTCTTATTCACAAAAACACAAATTGGTTGAATTTCTCATTGGCCGTCCAACGGGCAGGTCGAAGTGGGCATTGGTCGAGGCACTTCCCTATTGCTCCGACCCCGAGATTCAGTCCCATATCACAGCAAGATTGAGACTCTACAATCCGGATGGTCCAGTACTTAGGGCCGATGATATTCAACCCGTCAAAGAAAGTAAGATTGCCATTTGGCAAGATTGGCAGAAAGAACTTGTACCGGAGCCGTTCGCTAGTCCTGAACAAAAACCCACCAACACTACAAAAGCTTTAGGAAAGAGGGTTGAGGATTAATCGGCAACGCACCTAGCAAGACGAACAGAGCTTGAAATATTCCCCTGAAATTCATACTTTATCATCACTCTAAAATGACCGATTCATCCAGTGAGTGTCTTTAAAATGAGTTTAACCAGCATAGAACTATCACAAAAAGAGTTTTAACAATGAATCGCGAAAATCTCGGCTATATCGAAGAGGCTTACGAAAACTTTAAAACCGACCCAAATAGCGTATCCGATGATTGGCGTCGGTTTTTTCAGGGATTCGAGTTAGGGCTTTCGACAAAGTCAAATTCAGGGCCTCAAGGCCCTGTCGCACTTTTCACTCTCGCTGAGGCCTACAGAAACTTTGGTCATCTCAAGGCAAACATCAATCCACTAAAAGCGCCAAGCGCCGAAGTCGCTCAACTGGACCCAAAAAATTTTGGTTTCAAAGATATTAATGGGACTGAGGTTTACGAAACCGAATTGGCGAACGGCTCCGGTAAAGCAACTCTTAAGCAAATCATCGAGCATCTTGAAAAAAAGTATTGCGGTACTCTCAGCGTCGAATTGGCCGGAGTTCTGCCTGATGAGAGAAAATGGTTTATCGACGAGATCGAACACAAAAGCGAGTCACTTGCAATTTCACCCGAAATGAAGAAGCAACTGCTAGGGCATCTCGTAAAGACTGACTCTTTTGAAAAATTCGTACATTCCTCTTTCGTTGGTGCGAAAAGATTTAGTATCGAAGGGGCAGATTCTATTGTACCCATGTTGGAATGGGTTGTGGCAAACAGCCAGAAATATGATTTTACCCAATATGTATATGGGATGGCCCATCGCGGACGGCTCAATGTACTCACTCATGTACTTGGCCAGCCTCTTGAGTTTATTTTTGCTCAGTTTGAGGGGCAAACTCTCTATGATACGCTAGATTATGATGGCGACGTGAAATACCATTTGGGTTATCACTCAAAACGCCAAATCAATGAAACAGAGATCGGCTTAGATCTTGCGTTTAATCCAAGTCATCTTGAGGCAGTGGGCCCTATCGTGCTGGGCATAGTTCGCGCCAAGCAAGAGAAATTCGATGAACCAGAAGTCAAAAAACGTTTTCTACCACTTCTTATCCATGGCGACGCAGCCTTTATCGGCCAAGGAGTAGTGAGTGAATCTCTTCAGATGTTTCAGCTTCCCGCCTACCAAGTGGGCGGAACAATCCATGTTATTTTGAATAATCAAGTTGGTTTTACTACAGACCCAAAAGATGCGCGAAGCACACCCCACCCCTCAGACTTGGCCCGATCGATTTTTTCTCCGGTCATTCATGTAAACGGGGACGATCTGGAGGCATGTGTGCGTGCAATTGACCTCGCTGTTCGTTACCGTCAGACGTTTCAAAAAGACGTCGTTATTAACCTGGTATGTTACCGCAGATTCGGGCACAACGAGGGGGATGAACCTGCGTTTACCCAGCCTCTGATGTATGAAAAAATTAGAAAGCATCCGACTCCACTTTCTATATACTCAAAGAAATTGATGGATTCTGGCATCGTTACAGAAGCAGAAGTTAACGCCATGCTCACCCACCGCAACGCCGAGTTGCAGGCGGCGCTTGAGCGCGTCCGTGAAAAAACACCTAAGTTTAAGCCCAACGACTTTCAAGGAGCGTGGGCTGAGCTAAGACGCGCAACAGAGATCGATTTTGAAAACTCACCGAAAACAGCGGTGAGTAAAAAGATTCTACAGGATGTTGGCAATGCGATTGTTTCACCTCCTGAAGGGTTCAATGTTCACCCAAAGCTACAGCGCTTAGTTGCGCGCAGAGCAGACATGATAGCCGGGAAAGAAAAGGTGGACTGGGGCATGGCAGAACTGCTCGCCTATGGAAGCCTCGTGCACGAAGAAATTTCAGTTCGTCTCACCGGACAAGACTGCGTGAGAGGAACTTTTTCACATCGACACAGCGTCTACTTTGACACGAAAACGGGCAATTACTTTAACCCCTTCGACAACATCAAACCTGGCAAGGCCGAGTGCAGAATCTATAACAGCCTGCTTTCAGAGTTTGCGGCTATGGCCTTTGAATATGGAATTTCTATTACAGACCCCAAACGCCTCACTGTTTGGGAGGCACAGTTTGGAGACTTTGTAAATGGAGCGCAGATTATCATTGATCAGTTTTTGAGTGCGGGTGAAACAAAGTGGCTTCAAATGAGCGGCCTAGTGCTATTTCTCCCTCACGGCTATGAAGGACAAGGCCCCGAGCATTCGAGTGCCCGCCTTGAAAGGTTTTTGCAACTTTGTGCTCAGCAAAATATTCAAGTCGTCAATCTCACAACACCCGCACAAATATTTCACTGCCTAAGAAGGCAAATGCACCGCGACTTTAGAAAGCCACTCATCGTTATGTCGCCGAAGTCACTTCTTAGACACCCGATGGCTGTTTCTTCCATTGAAGAATTCTCGTCTTCTAAGTTTGAAGAACTGCTAACAACTAATGATCAACACAAACCTAACGAAACTGAGCGAGTTATTTTTTGCTCCGGCAAACTTTACTTTGAATTGTTAGAGCGCAGAGAACAGATCGGTGCGTCAAAAACAGAAATCGTTCGTGTTGAACAGCTCTATCCTTTCCCGGATAAGAAAATTAAGGACCACATCAAATCCCTCAACAAGCTTAAAGACATTGTTTGGGCACAGGAAGAGCCGCACAACATGGGGGCGCGGTTCTTCGCAATGCCACGACTGAAAACCATCGTTTCCGACTTAGGTCTAAGTGTTGAAGTTAAGTACTCGGGTCGAAAGAGAAAAGCCTCGCCGGCAACAGGCAATCCAAAGCAACATGCTAGAGAACAAGAAGCTGTGCTTTCGGGTTGTTTCGAGTAAAGCTTCCCATGCCTTTTTATGTGGGGTATTCTTGCAATCGAGGAGCCCCATATGAAAGTCGACGTATTGCTACCATCCCCAGGTGAATCTATTAACGAAGGAATTATTAGCGAATGGCTAAAGTCTGATGGCGACTATGTTGAAAAAGGCGAGGCGATTCTTTTAGTCGATACAGATAAAGCAAATTTAGATGTTAAAGCCGAAGCCTCAGGCTCGTTAAAGACTTTCGCAAAAGCGGGAGATACTGTTGCAGTTGGCGCCAAGATTGCCGAAATTGACACCTCAGCTGTAGCCTCAAAAAAGGGACCTGAGAAAACTGCAGAAAAGACTAAAGAAACCTCAGCAACACAGCAAGCCAGTGCTCACAAACAAGATACCCCGCTAAGTATGGCGCCATCACAACCGGCAGGTGGCAGTCTTGAAACTCTCAGCCCAGCAGTCAGGAAGATGGCTGTAGAAAAAAATATCGATGTATCCTCGGTGACTGGAACCGGCAAAGGTGGCAGGCTTCTTAAAGAAGATCTTCTGAACCATAGCAATTCGTCCACTAAAATTGCGCCATCTGCGATGAGTACTCCGGCTTTAAAAATTCCAACACTTGCCGGTACTGGCACATCTGGAACTCAAAGAAGAGTGGCTATGTCGAATATTCGTAAGAGAATTGCTGAGAGGCTCTTGAGCTCTCAGCACTCAACAGCCACTCTCACTACTTTTAACGAAGTCGACATGAAGCCAGTCATGGATCTAAGAGCAAAGTACAAAGACGCCTTCAAAGAGCGCTACGGTGTTGGTCTTGGCTTCATGGGTTTTTTCGTAAAGGCTACTATTGAAGCACTAAAACAACTCCCTCAAGTCAATGCTTACATAGACGGATCAGACATTCTCTATAATGACTATTACAATATCGGAGTTGCTGTTGGCACCGAGAAGGGGCTTGTGGTCCCTGTAATTAAAAATGCCGACCAACTCACTCTTGCGGGAGTCGAAGTGGCCATTAGAGATTTTGCTGTAAAAGCTAAAGACGGAAAGCTCGGCGTCGATGATATGCAAGGTGGAACATTCACCATCAGCAATGGTGGCGTCTACGGTTCGCTAATGTCGACCCCAATTTTGAATCCGCCTCAAAGCGGTATATTGGGTATGCACAAAATTGAAGAGCGACCTGTTGTCATTGCCGGCAAAGTGGAAGTTCGTCCGATGATGTATTTGGCGCTCTCTTACGATCATAGAATGATTGACGGTAAAGAAGCCGTGACCTTTTTAGTAAGAATTAAAGAGTGCTTGGAAGATCCAGCGAGAATTTTGCTAGAAGTTTAAAGTATCGGAGAGCATTTTCGAACGAGCGCCTTTTTTGCCCTGAGGCCTGCCAAAGGGGTGAGTGTTTAGAAGAATTTGATATTTTTCGAACATCGATCAGAAACGAACAACGATTTGATTAAATCTAAAACAGAAATCTAAGAGAGTTAAAAATGAGCCAAGAGTTTGATGTAGTTATTGTAGGAGCAGGCCCCGGTGGTTATGTCTGCGCGATTCGCGCGACCCAATTGGGATTGAAGACGGCAATTGTTGAAAAAGACCCCACGCTTGGTGGAACATGCCTTAACGTGGGCTGCATACCCTCTAAGGCTTTGTTGGAATCCAGCGAGTTTTTTCACCAAGCTACTCATTCGGCAAGCGATCATGGCGTTGAGGTTGCTGCTGTAAAGTTAAACCTTGCGAAAATGCTTAAGCGAAAAGAGAAGATTGTCAGCGATCTTACGGGCGGCATCTCCTTTTTGATGAAAAAAAATAAGGTCAAAGTTTTTACCGGTTTGGGCCGGTTTACTTCCGAGAATTCCTTGACTGTCGACAGCGGGAAGACTCAGACAACTTTAAGTTTTAAAAACGCAGTTATCGCAACGGGTAGCACTCCTACCGCTTTGCCTTTTGCTCCCTTCAACGGAAAAACCATAGTTTCCTCAACAGAAGCACTCTCGTTTGAGCAAGTGCCAAGATCTCTTGTTGTAGTTGGAGGCGGGTATATAGGTCTTGAACTCGGATCTGTTTGGAGTCGACTAGGCAGCGAAGTGCATGTGCTGGAGTTTGGCGATAGAACATGCGGCCCAATGGATCGCGATATGAGTAAGAAGCTTGAGCAGCTATTGGCAAAACAAGGCTTGAAGATTCGTTTAAAGACGAAAGTTACCGGCGTCGCTGAAGATAAAAAGACTAAGAAAGTCACGGTTGAAGCAGAAGACTTAAACTCTGGAGAAAAAATTGTTCTTAACGCCGATAAAGTGCTCGTGAGTATAGGGCGTCGACCTTTCACAGAAAATTTGTCTCTCGAGAGCGTCGGAGTCAAAACAGATGAACGTGGTTTTTTACCTGTGAATGATCATTACCAAACTAATGTTTCTCATATCTACGCCGTCGGAGACGTTATTGGCGGAGCGATGCTCGCTCACAAAGCCGAAGAAGAAGGCGTTGCTGTTGCAGAGATCATCGCAGGTCAAGCTGGGCATGTTAATTACAACACCGTACCAAGTGTTATCTACACACATCCAGAAGTAGCGTCTGTTGGTTTAAGCGAGGAAGCCGCAAAAGCTAAAGGACTTGAGATCAACATCGGAAAGTTCAATCTCTCTGCCAATGGTCGAGCGAAAGCCCTGGGGCAGACCGATGGATTCGTAAAAATAATTGCCGACAAAAAGACGGACCGCATTTTGGGCGTGCATATTATTGCGGGAAGAGCCAGTGAGATGATTGCTGAGGCGGTTATCGCGATGGAGTTTTACTCTAGCAGCGAAGATTTGGCGAAAAGCTTTCATGCACACCCAACTCTTGCCGAAGCTGTCCGTGAAGCTGCTTTAGATGTTCTTGGGAATCTCCGTCAGTCTTAACAAAAATGCGTATCTACTAGCAGTTCACATTTGAGTTTACTTACGGAGTTCATACAAGTCCCCGTTCCTGTGACTTATCGACAGTTTTTTGAAATTCCTGCGTGACTAATTATTTGAGCACTTTGCGGGCTTGCCTAACAAGTTTTCCAAGTTCGGGAGTGGGCATAGCCTTCAAGTAGGCAAACAATTGTGCTTTAAGTTCTTTTTGAAACTGCAATAGCCTTTGATACGTTTCTTGCGGCCTGATGCTCTTGTCTAAAGCAAAATCACAAGCTTCTAATCTAAGAATCGTCCCTGCGACTGAAGCAAACATGTTCTCAGTATTTACGCCTCCGTCAACTTCGTTCCCTGATTCAATCAGATCTTTTATCTCAAATTCCGAGAACCGCTCAAAAAGCCACATAAGATCATAAAGATCCTTTTCACTACAGCGGCTCACAAGTGTAGCCGCTTTCATCTTGAATATTGTTTTTAGATCAGCAATTTTGATACTTCCGACGTCGCTAAAACTTCCGACTGCAAACAATCTTTCATCTAAAACCACTTGGGCTGTAAAATCGTGCTTGCGTAAAGACCAGGTCGAGTCATAAAAAAAGGCCGACTCACGCTCAGAGATCAATATTGCGCCTAATTCGGTAAGTGAGCCTACAGCCTTAACGGTCGCAATTTGCGCTTTTTCAGATTTAGTAAAAAGATCGAGATCATCGGATCTTCTGTGACCTGCATAGAAACCAGAAAGAGCGGTCCCGCCGACCAACACCGTATCATAAATTCTTTTGCTAAAAACGTGTTCAAGCGCTGCAAAAAGCTGAGCCGGAAGAGTTTTTTTTGCAAGATCTAAGCTTGGTTCTGGATTTCGTTCCATACTATTTCTAACGTCCTTCTTCTAGCTGGGTGAATGATTTTCTTGTACTTCGGAAACTGGTGGATGATTTGTTTACCCACAATTTTTTCAGACGCGAACAGTCCGAAAACTTGTACCAATCTGGCGAAAGCTTCTGGGCGTCCCACAACTAAACCACGAGAGAATCCCTCAATATCTGGGTAGAGTTTGTCCCACAAGAGTTGAACTTCCATTTTTTTCTTTAGCTTTTTTTCATCAACTACCGGGAGCGGATTTGAAAGCGTCTCCATAGAAACACCCAACGACTTTGCCAAACGCTCATGTGTTTTCGCTAAGACATCAACACAATGCGATTTTTGATTCCACCATTTGCTCACTGCCTGACGGCTCAGGCCAGCCCTTACGGCGATATCAGATTGCCGCAAACCCTTGATCTTCGCGAGTGCTTTTAACGTGGCAAGGTTCATATCTTAAGTGTGCCATAAAATTCCGTGGCTGTCCACCTGAGTGGACATAAATTATAAATAGTATAGTATTATTAAATAGTTAACATTTTTGAATAATAGCCTTGAAGCGACAACGGCCGTTTTTTTGTAATTCTCGAGCGCTCAGGGAGGGTGCTTTGGCGTCATGCATCCGAAAAAGGGAGCAGGCACTTCTAGGTAGGCACTTCTAGGTGCAGAAACTGTGGGCATCTTTTGAAGTTTTTAATATCGTCTTCGCCTCGCTGGAATCTGACACCTTTTCAAATTCCAAAAAAAGATGATTTTCGAGAAGTACTTTCGGTGAAATCGAGTAGCGAAAAAGCTCTTTCGAAAAACTTCTGTCGATCTGCGGATTGGCCCTTCGAAAGCGAGCGGCAGCTCGAAAGTTACTCCAACAAATTAAAGGATATAAAAACAAAAACAAAATGGCAGCGGTGTGATTGACACGAGTAGAATGTATTTTCCGCAGCTCTAGACCGCTTAACTTGCCAAAAAATCTGAGTTTAAAAAAGCCGACTAAGAATGCGTGTCCAAAATAAATGCATTCATTTGGTGCAAACCAAATTGTATCCACTTCATTTGGAGGCAGCAGTTTTGAGAAAGACTCACTCTCGCCGAGAAGGTAGCTGAAGCGTGACTTAAGGTTCGACGCATTGGGTGTAGTGAGCAAGAGCCGGCCCCCAAACTTTAGGACTCTCGAAAACTCTTCAAAGACTTTTACCTGATCACTCAGATGCTCAATTCCTTCTTGGCAAATCCAGAAATCGACGGAATCTGAGTCTAAAGGCAAACCATCAGAGATATCAGCTTTCTGACAAGAAATGTCCTCTAAGCGAAAAAACTCAGGAAATAGATCATAAGGTAAAACGCAAGCCCCAGCCTTTGCTAAATACTCAGAGGTAACTCCATTGCCTGCAGGTGCATCAACGACCGTTTTATTTTTAAGGCTTTCTCTATTTTCACTAACCCAAGAAGCCACAATGTCCTTAATTTCTTTTGATCCAAAAAAGCGCATCAAAATGCCTTTCTCATGAAAGTGACTTCACCCGAGAGTAAATTCATCGCCCATATGAGGGATGATACAGTTCCAACCAAGTTCTCTTCGCAGTGCCGATGAAAGTTCTTGCGAAGAGTCGTATTCTCCATGAGTGATAAGGCAGCGCTTTGGAGGCACACCTTCTATTTGCTTTGCCCACTTTAAAAGCTCCCGTTGATCTGCATGAGCAGAAAGCCCTTGAAGGCATGCGACTTCTGCTTTTATCTCAATCATTTCTCCGTGAATTTTCACTGACTTTTCACCCTGGTTCAAAAGACGATCACCTCGAGTTCCAGCAGCCTGATATCCCGTAAAAAGAATCAGGTTCTTTGAGCTTCTACCAAATGAACGCATATGATGGAGCACTCGCCCGCCTGTGGCCATCCCGCTAGCAGACACTATAACTTTTGGCTCCGTATTTTTTGACAACGCTCTCGACTGGTCCTGGGAGTTTATATAGGTTGCTATCGAAAAGATCTCTCTTGCTTGCTCCTTTGTGAGGCGGTGCTCGGAGCTACAGCTCTCATAGAGTTCCGTCACATCCCGGGCCATGGGGCTATCAACATAAACTCGATAGCCACCAAGCTTTCCAGCAGTTTTGAGTCGATACAATAGATGGAGCAGTTTTTGCGCTCTTCCGACTGCAAAAGAGGGTATCAGCACGGTTCCTCCGCGCGTGAGCGTCGAAACCACGAACTGCTCCATTTCCGCAAGTGGGTCAATGCTTCCATGAAGTCTATTGCCATACGTTGATTCTATAACCACAACCTCTGCCGATGGGATTGGCTCTGGTGTATAGAGAATGGAATCATCGAATCTACCAATGTCACCAGAGAAAATCGCAGAGTTTGGCCCGCAAGTAGCTCGAACAGAAGCCGCTCCCAAGATGTGTCCGGCGCGGAAGTACTGAAACTCTAAATCGCCTGCTACTGCAACACTTTGATGAAAGTTAACGGGTTCAAAACGAGACAAGGCTCTGATTGCATCAGCCTCAGTGTACAGAGCCTCTGCGGGGTGATGTTTCGAAAAACCTTTTTCATTGGCGTATCGTGCTTCTTCTTCCATCAAAGAGCCAGCATCTGGAAGGAGAATTTCACAGACTTTGAGTGTCGCGTGGGTTACGAAGATGCGCCCTTCGAATCCCAATTTTACAAGTCTTGGTATATATCCTGAATGATCGAGATGCGCATGCGTAAGAATAACAGCATCTATTTTTTTCGGATCAAAGGCCGGCTCTCGCCAGTTCATAAGGCGCAAATCTTTAAGCCCCTGAAACAAACCACAGTCAACGAGCACCTGCGCCTTTGAAGTTTCAATAAGATACTTCGAACCCGTGACCGTTCCCGCCGCCCCAATTATTTTTAACTTCACTGCTCGCCCCTTTTCGCCCCAGCAAACTTGTGTCTAGTAGTACTAGTCTATAGGGCCAGAGTCTCTTCATGAAAGACCTATCGCAAATTCCCTGAGAATTTCTTGGCTTCATGACTCGCCGCTTGATTTCATTGATTTGGAATTCGTAGTTGAGGAGCAGCGGGAGTGAGCTGCCAAATGGAAGGGTCTTCTTTGATGGATTGACTAAAAGAAGGATAGTCGACAAATGAAGCTTTAGAGCCCTTCAGAATCACAATATCTGCCGTCGACTTTCGCCTATCTCTAAGCTCTTCATAGCAATAAATTCTTGGCCGATTAGCCAAAGTTGGGGCTACCAGTTTATTCGTAGAAACAAGTAATGCTGGCGTTGCCAATTCATTTACAGAAACAGTCGAAGCTGGGGCTGCAATGTTATTTAAAGAGACACCCGAAGCTCGGTTGGTAATTTCATTTGTTGAAACTTCCCAAGATGGACCTGCTAGGTTGTTTACAGAAACAATGCCTTCGATAAGAATAAAGGCAACATTAGGTACCTGGTGCCTATACACCACGGGCATGTTCCTTTTTATTTCGACCGGTGGCCACCGACGGAGAATCTTTTGAAGCTCGCCAGTTGTATGCCCAATAAAATACATTCTTCGAACTTATCGTAAAAGTTAGCACGATACCCTGATGAAAATCAGGGTCACTGTTGGGGCGTGCCTTCATTTGGTCGAACTACCGCAAAAGCAATTTGGCCTATGTTAAATTGGCGTACTCTTCTATTTTTGGAACGTTCAAAAGAAATAGAGTCTTATTTTTCTCTTCAACGAGTCCTTCGCTTTTAAACTCAGATATAAGCCGAATGAGATTTTCTGTTGCCGCGCCCACTATGGACGCCATTTCTTCCCGTGTAAGGTGAAGCGAAATTTTGATTTTACCGTCGACGCTCTCGCCGTAGGTTTCCTTCATGAGTAGTAAAAACTCCGAGAACCTCTCCCTTACAGACTTCTGGGCGAGGCTCGCCAGTCGACTCTCGGCCTCCCCCATTTGCTGACTCAATCTATCAATGACATTCATACAAAAAGTGGGATTCTCAGCAAACAACTTGGTAATTGTACTTTTGCTGATAAAACACACCTGGGCGTCTTCGATAACCGTCGCAGAAGCACTGTACGGAGAATCCACAAACAAACTTCTGTGCCCGAGCAAATCACCTGGTTTGGCAATTCTGACAATAGTCTCTTTACCTTCTGCCGAAGCTTTTGTGAGCTTCACCTTCCCGCTACTGACGCAAAAAAGGCCAAAAGGGGGATTGCCTTCTAAAAATAGGGTTTGCCCCTTCTTGTAGAAATTTGTGTTCTTTCCGAAACTAAGATCAATGTAGTCTTTCTCTCGAAGTTCGCAAAACACACTTTCATTCTGGGCAGAACATTGGCTACAGTCGATGTCGTTTCTTTTCACGGTATTGGTGGGTTTTGTTGGATTCAGGGGTTTCATGGGATTCCTTCGTCGCGTGCCCCGAAGGTACCATTTTCTAGCTCGACTTCACATCAGATTTCAGCAGCTTGGCACAAGCTGCCAGCGCGTCAATCCAAGTAAAAATCCCCACAAGTTTCGAACTATCAACCACTAAAATGCAGCTGTAATGCATCTCTGCCATTACAGTGAGCGCCTCGTCTAGCGGAGAGTTAGGCGGCAAGGTATAGGGCTCCGGGGTGTAGGCGTCTTCAACCAATACTTTTTCTAAGTCGACCCCCTTTAAGGACTCAACAAGTTGAATGTCCCTCTCGGTCAAAACACCAACCAATTGGCCCCCTTCAAGTACAGGCAGATGTTTAACGCGGTACTGCCTCATAAACTCAAGAGCTTTGGCCAAAGTTTGTACGGAGTTAATGGAGTGGGGCGATGGAGTCATGAACACTTCAATTGACGGAATATTAGACATAAACAAACCTCCCGGTGGAAGACTAGACCAATTCTTCGCTAGAACATCAAAAAAGTGTTCTCATAAATATGATAATTATCAATTTTTATATTTCGTTTTATCATTCTTTGTAAGAGTGACATAAATTAGTCTAAAATTCACCGTAAGGCCTGATTTTTAGCTTTTCAGTTCAACAGGAGCGTTCAGCATGTGTCCAATATGTATTATTACTGCAATTTCTGTCGGTATTGGCGCGCCAGTGGGAGTCTTTTGGTTTTGTAAACGCTCGAAAAAGTCTTCTACAAAGACCAGTCGTTAGATTTTCTGCTATGGAACCAACAACAACTAAACCTCATACCTTTCTTGTTGATGGCATGCACTGCGCAAACTGTCTGCGAAAAATTCGTAGTGAATTTGTGTCAGATTCTACTTTGACAGATCTACGCATCGATATCGGCAGAAGGACACTAAGGGTCACTCCATTAGAAGGTTTTAAACCCGAATTTTTCAAAGAAAGAGTTCACAAGTTAGGATTTGAAATTAAAGAAGCTCAAAACGACACGGAACTCGAGACCAGAATCCGTGCCGAAAACAAGCGGTTTCTGTACCGCTTGGGAGTTACCGCAGCCTCCACGGGAAACCTCATGCTTGTGTCGTTCGCCCTGTATTCGGGGGCCGCTGAAACTGAGTGGGCCCATTCACTTGAATGGCTTAGCTTCGCTCTATTTTTGCCGGTTTTGCTATATGGGGCCTATCCGTTTTTTGTGAGTTCCTATCAGAGCTTAAAAGCCAAACGACCTTCGATTGATTTGCCTTTGAGTATTGCAATTTTGGGCGGCAGCATTCTCAGCACCTATCATCTCGTCGAACAAAATGGACAGATTTACTTTGATTCGCTCTCAATGATTGTGCTCCTCATACTTTCGACTCGCTATTTGGTATTCAAGGTCCATCAAAACTACCTTGCGCCCATGTCGATTACCGATGTCTTCAATCAAAAGCAGTACGTTGTATTGAAAGGTGATTCGAAGTCTCAGGTTGATCGCGATAATATACAAATAGACGATCGAATCCTCCTTTCAAAAAATGACACCTTACCGGTTGATGCACGATTGGTTTCAACTCATGCTGAGATTGACAACTCCGCTCTTACCGGAGAATCGCTTCCACAAACTATTGAGCGCGGAGAGCGAATTTACGCTGGGGCAAGAGTGTTGTCGTCATCGATCGAGACAAAAGCATTGTCAACATGCAAGACTTCCCGCCTCAACTTTCTCATTGAAAGTGTCAATAAAGGGCTCCAAAGCCGCTCAAAATGGGTTGCTCTTTCGGATCGGGCGGCATCTTATTTTTCAGTAAGCATCGTGATAGCGAGCATCGCTGTCATCTTAACGTTTTGGACCCAAGATCTAACTGAAGGTTTTAATCGAGCTCTCGCACTACTCGTAGTTGCATGCCCTTGTGCTCTTGGCATTGTAACGCCGTTAGCGCTGAGTTTGTCGTTTCGTAGAGCTCTGAATTTAGGTTTGCTTGTTAAGGATCATGACTTTTTTGAAAAGCTCCAAAGCTGCCATTACGCCGTTTTTGACAAGACAGGAACACTTACAAGTGCTCAGAACTTTGATGTTCACTGGCTTCCAAGGCCACCAAGCTTCGTCGAAGCTTCTGTGATCTTTGCACTCGAGTCGAAGTCTGATCATCCTATCGCTACTGCAATTCGCAGAAACTGCAGCAAAATGTATGGTGTCTTCGAGGAACTACCAGAAGTCGAAGATTTTCAGGAGTTACCGTCTGTTGGAGTTGAAGGTGTTGTGAACGGAAAAAACTACTCCGTAAGAAAGAGTTACATTGAGGGAGTACAGAAAATCACTTTCTCTGAAAACACCAATCCAGTTCTCACCGCCACTATACACGCTGAAATTCCCGACAATTACCAAAACATTTGCCATCAGCTGCGAGAAGCCGGCTTACAGGTGATGCTTCTGTCGGGTGACTCCCAAGCAGAAACGCAAAGAACCGCGAAGCTACTTGGCATTAAAGAAAATTTCGCAATTGCAGAGTGCACTCCAGAAAGCAAAGCTGAGTTTATTCAAGACCTCAGTAGATCTAGCAAAGGCGTCTTATTTGTTGGAGATGGTCACAACGACACGCTCGCTATGTCGCGAGCCACCGTCGCCATTTCAGTTTTTGCCGGAATGGAGACCGCCTTTAAGGCTTCCCAGGCTTATTTTTTGAAGCCAGGACTCACCTCACTCCTTCCGGCTCTGAACTATACGAACACCTTAGTTCGGGTACTCAAACGGAATTTGGCAGCTTCGTTTATCTACAACCTCACTTTTGGAACATTTGCGCTTCTTGGCTTCATTACACCGTTGGTGGCAGCAATCCTAATGCCCGTCAGCTCACTAAGTTTGATTCTGCACACCGTGTTCTCTCTCAACTGGAGCAAGAAATAAAATGAATATTCTTTTACTGACAATTCCCGTTTCGATTGGCCTTGCCGCTATTTTCGTGATTCTTTTTGTAAAAGCTGTAAAGAGCGACCAGTTTGAGGATTTAGAAACTCCCGCGCTTAATATATTGATTGAGGACGAAGCCTTGCCGAAGAATGATAAAATCGTTTAATTGGTTGTTATCTTCGAATGGGAGAACAAAAGTTCAAAGATCGAGGTAAATGAATTCTTGAGAAAAGACAGAAAAGAACAAAGAACTAAATTGATACGATTCAGTAAATACGAAATAGACAAAAACAACGAGGGCATTTAATGAACAACAAATCGTACTACGACAACCAAATTGTGGTGTGGTTTCTCTATGCAACAATAAGCTGGGGAATTACCGCATTTCTTGTGGGCCTGTTAGCAGCTCTTCAACTTGGCTTCTGGCAACTCAACTTTGACCTACAGTGGCTCACATTTGGGCGCCTCAGGCCACTTCATACCAACGCTGCCATTTTTGCTTTTGCGGGAAATGCCATTTTCGCCGGCATCTACCATTCGACTCAAAGACTTTGTAAAATAAGAATGTTTTCAGATATTTTGAGCCGAATTCATTTTTGGGGATGGCAGCTCATAATTATTTCGGCAGCTATCACCCTCCCTCTGGGCTTTTCACAAAGCAAGGAGTACGCAGAGCTTGAGTGGCCAATTGATATTGCCATCGCTGTCATTTGGGTTGTATTCGCAGTAAACTTTTTCATGACGCTAGCGAGACGACGCGAAAAGCACATGTACGTGGCAATTTGGTTTTACATCGCGACAATTATAACAGTCGCAGTTCTACATATCTTTAACTCAATTGAGATTCCAGTTAGTTTTTTGCAGAGTTACCCCGTTTACGCAGGCATTCAAGATGCAATGGTTCAATGGTGGTACGGTCACAACGCGGTTGCATTCTTTCTAACGACGCCCTTTCTTGGACTCATGTATTACTACATACCGAAGGCTGCGAATCGACCAATTTATTCTTACCGACTTTCGATCATTCACTTCTGGGCGTTGATATTTATCTATATCTGGGCCGGGCCACACCACCTCTTGAACACTTCACTTCCTGACTGGGCGCAAACCCTTGGCATGGTCTTCAGTTTAATGCTCTGGGCGCCAAGTTGGGGCGGAATGATCAACGGGTTACTTACTCTAAGAGGAGCGTGGCATCTGCTTCGTACGAGTGCGGTCATTAAGTTTTTGGTAGCAGCAGTAACATTTTACGGGATGACGACATTCGAAGGGCCACTTCTCTCTATTAAATCCGTGAGTTCGCTTGCCCATTATACCGACTGGATCATTGCCCACGTCCATGGCGGAGCCTTGGGCTGGAATGGATTTTTGACTTTTGGAATGATTTATTACATAGCTCCAAAACTGTTTGGCACCAAACTCTATAGTGAAAAGTTGGCAACTGCGCATTTTTGGATCGGGCTTACAGGCATTGTCGTTTATTACCTCTCTATGTGGGCCGCTGGAATCACTCAAGGCCTTATGTGGCGGGCGATTGGCGAAGACGGACGCCTTGTTTATCCTGACTTTGTTGAAACGGTAACTCGCATAGTGCCGCTCTATCATGTTCGCGCCCTTGGCGGACTGCTTTTCATAGTGGGCGCGCTCATCATGGTCTATAACATCTCGAAAACCATCCGAGGCAGAGCCATCGTTGATGATAAGATTCCAGAACCGTTTGAAAAGAGAAACGTTGCGCACAAACCAGACGTGGGCCACCGTAAACTTGAAGGCATGGGGCTTGCATTTAGCATCCTAGCGTTTATGGCGATTGCAGTTGGGTCTGTCATTGAAATCATCCCGACGCTGTCGATGCATCGCTACTTAGCAACAGATAAAATGGCTCTTCCTTACACACCCCTAGAATTGGCAGGACGAGATATCTACATCAAAGAAGGATGTTATGTTTGTCACTCTCAGATGATCCGAAAGCTTCCTTTTGATGCTCTTAGGTTTGGCCCACCTTCTACAATAGAAGACTCCATGTATGATCGACCATTTCAGTGGGGATCGAAGCGCACCGGCCCAGATTTAGCGAGAGTCGGTAAGAAGTATCCTGATCTTTGGCACTACCGACATATGAAGAATCCTAGAGAGGTTATTAATAACTCCATCATGCCGAACTACCCTTGGCTACTTACCCAGAACACTGACTTCTACTCTCTAAGGCGAAAACTCTCCGTCATGAAGACTCTTGGCGTACCCTATGACGATGAAACAGTAGCCAATGCCGACATCGTTGCCGAAAAACAAGCTGAAGTGATTGCACAAGGTCTAAGAGAGCAAGGGGTCGTCGACGATCGGCTGGAACAAAGAGAAATCGTAGCGATGATTGCCTATTTGCAAGCGCTCGGCCACAAAGTCGTAGATAAGGAGGAGTCCAGCGAAGAAGAATCTTCTGATGCAGATGAAGAAGAATCTTCTGATGCAGATACCGGCTTAGATAATGATACCAGTGTCGATCCAGACTCAAATCCTGAGACCCGAATTGATACTGATATTACAGCTGGTCCCCCGACTGCTGAAATTACTGGCAGAGATTCTGAGGAGATACCATGAAAAAAGAGGCCCTCAGTCAATTTCAAAACCCCGAGCTTGTACTTTTGGCTTTTTTACTTTTTCTCATTACGTTCTTGGCTCTCACCTATTTTGTTATGCGTAAGGGCTCCAAAGAATACTACCAAAAACTTTCGCAGTTACCGCTATTCGATGAAAAAGGTGGAGGCCAAAATGTCCGATGACACAAAAGAATCTAATTCTGTAGAGAACGTTCCGGGCGAGATTATTCAAGGGCATGAATATGACGGCATTCAGGAGCTAGACAATCCGCTGCCTAGATGGTGGCTAGTCACTTTTTACGGAACAATCGTCTTCAGTATATTCTATTATGGATACTACGAACTCTTTGGTGGCCCATCACACGACGCTTTGTTTCAATCAGAAATGATGATTATTGAAGAGAGACAACCAGCACTTACCGATGTTTCATCAGAAGATTTCGACAGTTTGGATGTTAATAGCTTACTCGCCGATAGCGAGAGTATGCTAGCTGCTAAAGACCATTTTTTAACAAAATGTGCCGCTTGCCACGGTCAAAATGGCGAAGGACTGGTGGGCCCCAACCTCACTGACAAGTATTGGATACATTCTAAGGGGGGTATAGCAGCTATCGTAGAAGCCATTCGAGTGGGCTACCCCGAAAAAGGAATGCCCCCTTGGGGAGAACTCATTCCACCGGAGCTTCATGTATATATTTCGGCGTATGTTTTAAATCTACCAGCGGCAGAAGGCAAGCCTCCACAAGGTGACCTTATCGAATAAAGGTAGGCCTCCAAAAGGTGAATTGATCGTATAGGAGAAAGTAGCCTTGGTAAAAAGCAAACTTGAATTGCCAACCGATAGGCCCGCGAGCTTTGAAGAAAGTGGACACCGCGCTTATATATACCCAGCAGATGTCTCTGGCTTTTTTCGTAGATATCGAACGGTTTTCTACACCCTACTTGTTATTGTTTTTCTTGTGCTTCCTTGGACAAACTACGACGGGCAACAAACACTTTTTTTGGATTTAGCAAAAAGGAAGTTTACATTTTTCGGTAACACTTTTTGGGCCCACGATGGCCCCCTCATAGTGTTCCCTCTCTTGATTGCCGTTTTTTTGCTGACTTTTATAACGTCGCTGTTTGGTAGAGTCTGGTGTGGTTGGGCTTGCCCCCAAACTGTGTTTATCGACTTTTTCTTTCGGCGCATTGAAAGATGGATTGAGGGATCCCATTTAGAAAGACGAAAACTAGATTTGGCACCTATGTCATTGAGAAAGGTCTCAAAAAAAGCAGTGAAGTGGGGTTTATTTGCCGTTATCAGTTCGCACATTGCCCATAGTTTTACGGCGTATTTTGTAGGAGCTCAAAATCTTGTATGGACAACTCTCGCACCGCCCTCCGAAGCCTGGGAACTGTTTCTCTTTGTGCAAGTTCTCACTGCAATTCTTCTGTTTAACTTTGGATGGTTTCGAGAACAGTTTTGCATCATTATGTGCCCTTACGGTCGCCTGCAATCAGTACTGATCGGTCAAAACACCTTGAACGTCTCCTACGATGAGTCGCGGGGTGAACCGCGCAAAGGTGCTGCCGACCCCCACGCGGATTGCGTTAACTGCTACCGATGTGTGAGTGTATGCCCCACTGGCGTCGACATTCGGCGAGGTCTGCAGCTTGAATGCATTGCGTGCACTGCCTGTATGGATGCCTGCGACGAAGTCATGGTCAAAATTAACAAGCCTCGAGGTTTAATTAGGTATATGGCATTTGACGGCTTTAAGTTTGGAGCGCGCAGTGCCGTTTACCTTGGAATCATTGCGCTTTTGATCGGCGGTCTCAGCTACGCTCTCATCAACAGAAAACCACTCGACTTTAAAATAATCAGAGCAAAGGACTCTCCTTATACAATGGTGCAAGAAGGCGGCGAAGATTATGTGCTCAATCACTTTAGAGTTCATATTTCAAATCAAAGTCAAAAAGTCATTGAGATTGATTCTGTAGCCGTCGCGCCAGTGAGTCCTGACTCCGCCGGTTCGCAAGTGCCCAATATCCAAAAGAACACTGGAGAGTTTAATAACGGTAGCTCGGGCACCTTATTGGCAAATAGAATCAAAATAATCACGGCCACTCTTCCTTCAAAGCTTGACCCAGGAAAAGACTCTTGGCACCACGTGTTTGTACGGGCACCTCTTAGAAGCTTTAAAAACTCAAAACTTGATATACAGATATCCCTTAAAGCAGATGGTGTTCTTGACGATACCCTTGTCAAACCAATTAACCTCGCGCTTCTTGGTCCTTGAACTGTTTTCTTAAGCCAAGAAAAAACAAAGGTCCAAAAGCACAATCACCACCTTGACCACCATAGCCATAAGGTAGAATCATTGGTTGGATACTGTATTTAGAGGGTAACTTTATGAAACTTCGACTCATCGCCATAGTTATAGCATTTCCAGTAATCTGCCCATTCGGCAAGGCTTTCTCTGCAGACAGCAGAACAACTGTTGTTACACCAAAAGTTTGCCTCCTAGAATCGGTGAAGAGTAAAGAGCAATTCAAAATCAGTTTTGAAGGCAGTTTGACTTCTCGTAACTTCCATCCGTACTACAATGATGCATGCCATGAGAGGATGGCCCATCCGTATATGCGTGGGACTGAAGAAAATTTGAAAATTCTCTTCAATGACAATGAATTTACCTTTTACTCGGGAAGTAGTTCCATTGGGGGATGTGGGCCTGAAGCGTGCTTTAAATATTTTATTGTCGACTTCTTATTTTCAGATCCTCAGTCCTGTTTTTCCTGGTCGTACAGTTACGAGATTAACAATCTTGCAAGGGTAAGAATAACCCTAGGTAAGTTCCCTACTGGGGAGTTGTTTGCCCCGCTATCAAGTATCGCCTGGAGCACGGATTTAAAAACAATTGAATTGCTAGAATTTAATGTTGTGACATCCGAGTATAAAGTTGTCGCCAAAGGTGTTGGGGAGACCCCCTGCACCGGTAACAACTTCAAATAGAATCGGTAAGCCTATTAGCTTTGACTAGCGCACTTTCTGTGCAAGACACATAACTTCTTCTCCGACTCCCGCTTCGGGCCCAATTCTGAGAAAGGGTGTATGTTTAAACCAGCAGTAAAAAACGAGAAGAGGCTTTAACAACTTGTATTCAAAAACTTTCGGAATCGGCTGAACATCGATTACCTCTTGAATGGTTGATTTCAAACTGGGTGTGCTTTCAATAACATCTTGGGCAGATCGTAAGACAGATGGTCTAGCCATATGGGTTTCGAGAAACTGCCAGCCTGCCCCCCCTAAAAAATTGCTTTAGATCATAGATGTAATACTTCTTAAGAATAAACCCTAACTTTTCAAGTTTGTTCCTTAAACTCATCGGATCAAAATAGTTCACGTGATTAATCAATAGCTCGCCCGCAACTTTGTGTTTCTTCCAACGAAAAAAAAGTTGCCATCCATCTTGCTTGCCGTTCGGAGTGATAAAGTAAAGATAGCCACCTGGCACAAGCAAGTCCGCAAGATTTTCTAATACTCTTCTCGGCTCATTCACATGTTCCAAAATGTCTCTCGCTATAACTAAATCAAATTTCTGCCTAGGCTTTATGCTGACATTCTCTACAGAAGTACATAGGGATTCAAAACCATGAACGGTTGATGTTGCATCCAAGATCTCGTCAACGATATCTAAACAAGTGAACTTGGCTTTAGGAAACACGTACTGAATACCTTTTAAGAAGTATCCGTCCCCGGAACCCACTTCAAGAACTCTCACTGGGTCTATTCTCGATAGCTTAAGTGTAAAGCCTAGGGCCACGCCCTTTCTGAAGGCTCGAAAGAATCCTCTTTTACGTGAGGCAGAAGTCTCGCCACTTTGCTGAAGTCTATACAGGGCGAGGCATCCTGTTTGCACGGCTGCATCTGGTAATTTGGGATCGATCTGCATGGATTCGCAAGTCGTACATTTGACCAAACGAGTGCGCTCTAGGTCCCAGTAATCCGACTCTGCAACTTGCTCGCAGCTCATGGCCCCACATATTCCACAGGGTTCCGTGCGTTCAACGACGTCGCCTTCAATTGACGGGTAATGCGAGCGAAATTTAGTAAAGAGAAAAGTCAGTGGTTGCAGCATACAACCCAGATATACATTTGGTGACTCTGTCTTTACAAAGCATTTTCTTCTACTATGCAACGCCCAAAACCCCCATGAACCCTAGAGAGCAACAAATGAATGTCACATTTTAATGAAACCAGGTTCATCCTCACGTGCTCTAAAACTAGGTCATCGTTACATTCTCTAAAGCTAAGACATCTTCACATGCTCGAGAAGCTTTTCAGCGACCAAACGGTTGAATCCCCGTATTTCACAAAGCCGCTCAACAGTTGCCAAGCGGATCTCTTCGATCGAAGAAAATTCTCTAAGTAGTGCCCTCTTTCTTTTCTCTCCCAGGCCAAAAACTTGATCGAGTTGGCTTTCAAATAGAGTGGATTCTCGCAGCTTGCGATGATAATTGATGGCAAATCGATGTGCCTCATCGCGAATTCCGACCAAGATCCTATAAGCTTCTGAGTTTTCACGAAAGGTCACTGGGTTTTCCCTGCCGGGTACAAAAAATCTCTCTACCGTTACTTCTACTTCTTCTGACCGAAAAGAGCGCTTTGTACGAGCTTTCGCCAAGGAAACTACGGGGTACTGAAGTCCCAACTCCTTCATAACAGCCACCGCAATAGAAAGCTGACCCTTGCCCCCGTCAATTACAACGAGATCCGGCTCAGGATATTCATCGTGCCTCATTCTGCGTGTGAGCACTTCCTTCATGTTTTCGTAGTCGTTATTACCAACCCCACTTCGCATCTTATAGCGACGATACTCATCTTTGTTTGCCGCACCATCTTGAAAAACAACCTGACTTGCTACGCTCTCTCCGCCGTGAAAATGGGAGATGTCATAGCATTCCACGCGAGATGGTCGTCTTGGCAAAGAAAGTTTCATTTGAATTTCTTGTAACGCTTTATCCTTGAGTTCACTCTTTGTGAGATGGTTTTTGAACTCCTCTTGCGCAAAAAGTTCCACTTGAGAGATCAGCTTAGCACCTTCGGCATCAGTTGGAAGGCGCACGAGTACATCTCGGCCCGCTCTGTATTTTAGCACATCTCTCAGTAACTTCCGTAGGTCGTTGCCAATCTCAAGCGGAATAAGCACTTCGATGGGTACGATATTGTCTTCGTAATACTGATTGAGATAAGAAACAAACCAATCACGAATTTCGTTCTCACCATCTGACACTTCAACCGATGCCAAAAACTGAGAGCGCTTGGTGAGCAACCTTCCCGACCGAATATGATACGCCACCACGCTGACTCCGCGATCGTCACCATAGAAGCCAAACACGTCTCTATCGTCGCCAGAGATGCCCTCGATGTCTGCCTGCCTATCAAGAATTGCCTCGAGAGAGACGAGAGTGTCGCGGAGCCGCGCGGCCTCTTCAAACTTCTCTTCTTTGGCTTTTTCTTTCATATCTCGATTTAGTGAGCCTAACAAAGCCGTCTTTTCAGCTCTTAAAAACATAAGCGCATCGTTAGCATCTTTTTGATATTCCTTTTCAGAAACAAGGTTTACACATGGGGCCTTACATCGACCAATTTGATGTGTCATGCACGGACGCTTTCGGGTATTCATAAATCCGTCGGTGCAGTCACGAATCTTAAACGTGCGATTTAAAAATTTGATGGCTTCAAAAACATCTCGGCCACTGGTAAAGGGGCCAAAATAAATCCCCCCATCTCTTTGAACCCTTCTTGCCAAATAAAACCTTGGGAACTTATCCGCTGCCGATAATTTGATATAAGGGTAGGCTTTATCGTCGCGCAGGCGGACGTTGTACTTTGGCCTGTGTTTTTTGATCATAGAGGCTTCGAGTAAAAACGCCTCTACTTCATTAGGAGTGGTCAGGTACTGAATAGTTTCAATGTTTTGAACAAGCAGACGGGTCTTAGGGCTAAGGTCTTTGCTACCTGAAAAATAGCTTCGCACCCTGGCCCGAAGATCTTTGGCCTTCCCGACGTAAATGATTTTTTCAGCGTGATCTTTCATTAAATACACGCCCGACACGAGTGGGAAGGTCCTTACGACTTCCTTCAGTGCTTCTATCTTAGCAGCAATGTCGCCTGTAGCTTTTTTCTTCACCGCTTCACCCTAGCACTGTCAACGGTACCCCGTCGACACTTGAAGGATTAGTCTTGGCCGCCGGGGACGATTTTAAGTTCGAGGTCTATGATCTGAAGGCGTTTGATTTCGTCACGGACGCGAGCGGCTTCTTCGAATTCTAGCTCCTCCGAAAGCTTCTTCATTTTCTTTCTTAGCTGCGCAATTTGCTTGGCGATTCCCCCTGGCTTGTCTTTTATCTCTCGCACAGCGCGAATAAAATCATCGGATGCCATACCGGGCGTATAGGCAAAGCCAGATGATTCGCCGCCCTTCTTTTTACCAGAACTATCTGCTAGAGGTTTCCACCCCTGCCAAACAGGATCACCCTCATCACCAATTGTTTCTTCAAAAGTTTCCAGAAGTCCTCTGGGGATTCGCTTCTGAATAGTTTTTGGAGTTATACCGTGCTCTTCATTGTAGGCAATCTGCCGATCACGCCTTCTTTGCGTTTCTTGAGTTGCCTTATCGATCGAATTTGTAACAACGTCTGCATAAAGAATAACTCTTCCGTTTACATTTCTCGCTGCGCGCCCAATAGTCTGAATGAGAGATCTTTCTGAGCGCAAAAAGCCCTCTTTATCAGCATCAGTAATAGCAACCAAACTCACTTCCGGGATATCAAGACCCTCTCGAAGCAAGTTGATTCCGATGAGAACATCAAAAACACCCAGCCTGAGATCTCTAATGATTGTAGATCTCTCCATTGTGTCGATCTCACTGTGAAGGTACTTGACCTTGACCCCTAAACCCGAGAAGTACTCAGTCAAATCCTCAGCGCTGCGTTTGGTGAGCGTTGTTACTAGCACTCGCTCTTTCTTGCCAACGCGATCCCTAATCTCTTTAAGTAAATCGTCCACTTGAAACTTAGCAGGCCGCATTTCTACTATAGGATCAACAAGACCCGTCGGACGAATAATTTGCTCGACAATTAATCCCGAACTCTTTTCAAGCTCATAGGTGCCAGGAGTAGCCGAAACATACACGGCTTGGTTTATCAAGCCCTCAAACTCTTGAAAGTTAAGTGGTCTGTTATCAAGTGCACTCGGAAGTCTAAACCCGTGCTCAACCAAAGTGGTTTTTCTTGCCCGATCGCCTCGATACATCGCACCGAGCTGAGGCACCGTTACATGGCTCTCGTCAATGAAGCATAAAAAACTTTTGGGGAAGTATTCAAGCAACGTTGGTGGTGCCGCACCAGGTGGCCGGCCAGTAAAGTGCCTAGAGTAGTTCTCGACTCCGTAGCAAAAGCCCAAGTTTTCCATCATTTCGATGTCATAGTAAGTGCGCTGTTCGATTCTCTGGGCCTCAAGAAGTTTCATCTCTGACTGAAATTTATTGATTTGCTCTCTGAGCTCTTCTTGAATTTGCTGAATGGCAGCTTTTGTTTTCTCTTCTGTGTTGACGTAATGACTTCCAGGGAAGATCCCTATCGCATCAACCTGCTTAAGAACTTTGCCCCGAATAGGGTCAACCCACGAGATACTATCTACGTAGTCACCAAAAAACTCCACTCGCACGACTTTTTCTTCTTCATACGGCGGAAAGACTTCTACAACATCACCCCTTACACGAAACGTTCCCCGGTGAAAGTCGAAGTCCTTTCTCTCGTAGAGTATTCGCACAAGTTCTCGTAAGAAATGATCTCTGCGAAGTGCCTCATTCACTCGAAGATTAATCATCATACCTTCGTAGGCTTCGGGACTACCTAGACCATAGATACAAGAGACACTACTGACGATCAAAACATCGTTTCTTTCAAAAAGACTTCGGGTGGCGGAGTGCCTCATGCGATCAATCTGCTCGTTAATAGCTGAGTCTTTTTCGATGAAAGTATCTGTAGATGGAATATAGGCTTCTGGCTGATAGTAATCGTAGTAGCTCACGAAGTATTCGACAGCGTTTTGAGGGAAAAGCTCTCGAAACTCTGTATAGAGCTGCGCAGCCAATGTCTTGTTGTGGGCAAGCACAAGCGTTGGCACATTCATCTTTTCGATAAGATTGGCCATTGTGAACGTTTTGCCCGAGCCCGTGACTCCCAAAAGCACTTGATGCCGGGCGCCCTCTTCGATATTAGCAAAAAGTTGCTCAATAGCTTTTGGCTGATCGCCGGATGGCTGAAACTCACTTATAAGTTTAAAGTTTCCTACTTTTGAACTTCCCAATGGGTTCCTTCTGGGCTGTCATGAACGGCGATTCCTAGTCGCGCAAGCTCGTCTCTTAGAGTATCACTCTCTTTAAAATTTTTCTCAAGACGAGCCACACGTCTGCGCTCCACCAACTCATCAATTTGTGATCTCTGAAGACTCATTGTTTCTAAGAGTTTATCATCAAGAATGCTAAGAAACTCTCGACTCGGTTCTTGATAGAGTGCCATGCGCTCACCATGACCTCTTACGAAGAGTGAGTAAAGCTCGCTGATCTCTCTTGTCTCATCTGTCACTTTTTGGCCTCTACGAAACTTCGAATTGAAAAGCCTCGTCGCCTCAAAGATTCTTGCTAAAACTTCTGGTGTGTTAAAATCATCATCAAGCGCCTCTTTAATCTTTCCGGTAAATTCTATGAGCGTGGCCTTGTACGCTTTTGATCCCTCTGATTTTGGCGCCAAAGTTTCAAGCTTTTTAAGAGGTGGACCCTGCTCGCCAGAATCTCTCGCAAAGACAGATTCAGCCAGACAAAGTGCCGAATAGACTCTTGCCAATGCGGAGATGCAATTTTTGATCTGCGCCTCTGAAGCATCAGCTGGCGATCGATAGTGAGATTGCAAAATCATTAACTTCAAGATCTCTGGATGGTACCTATGCATAAAGCCACGAGCGGTAATGATATTACCCAAAGACTTAGACATTTTCATTTGAGCAAAGTTAATGAAGTTGTTGTGCATCCAGTAGCGAACAAAAGGCTTGTGCGTACACCCTTCACTTTGCGCAATTTCATTTTCGTGATGCGGAAAGATCAAATCAATGCCGCCGCCATGAATATCAATCGTTTCACCAAGAAGCGCCTTGGACATCGCTGAACATTCAATGTGCCAACCAGGCCTTCCATCGCCCCATGGCGAAGACCACTTGGGCTCACCCGGTTTTGCCGGCTTCCATAATGAAAAGTCTAGTGGATCTTTTTTATAGCTGCCAATTTCTACTCGCGAGCCCGACCGCAGATCGTCGATAGACTTCCCGCTGAGCTTTCCGTACCCATCAAAGCTTCGCACCGAATAGAGCACTTCGCCTTCGGCCACATAGGCATTGCCATTTTCGATGAGCTTTTCGATCATTTCGATAATTGCATCTATGTGCTGCGTGACTCGAGGATTCAGATCATGCTTTCTGAGTTTGAGCTGGGCAAAGTCTTTTTCAAACTCAGCAATAAAGTGTTCAGCTACTTCTGCCGCATCACGGCTGTCTTTGTTTGCTCTATCAATGATTTTATCGTCAACATCCGTGTAATTGTAAACGTACGTCACTTTGTAGCCTGATTCTTCTAACCAATTGCGTACAAGGTTAAAAAATATCGGACCTCGAAAGTTGCCAATATGAAGCAAATCGTAAACCGTCGGCCCACAGACATACATTGTCACTTCATTGCTTTTTATTGGTACAAACTCTTCTTTTTTTCTCGTAGCCGTGTTGGTGATTCGAAGTGCCATGCTCCCATTTCTTACAAAGGTAACCTCACTAGGCAATCGAAAAGTAGCAGTCTAAGTCGTTAGAGATCCCCGAACAGTATAAGGTGAGGTTTTTGCAAACCGCTTTAATAGAGTTTCTTAAAGCGGCGTTTGAGAACAAATAAGAATAGCTAAGGATGAAGGGTTCTAGTTAATTTCTAGCGGCGCTTGGCTCAGCTTCGCTAAGCCAAAGTCTGCTGGATGTAGCGAAAAGACTCTGCTTTTTTAAAGTTTATCGCCCACGCCCGTCTGCTGTGATCCCACAATCGTAGACCCATTTGCCATCTGGTGCGTCGCTAGGCGGCGCGCCTGGTCCGTAGTTGATCTTCACAAACTTCCCTTTTGCTGCGAGTTGCCCGGCTACATAGGTGCGCCATCCCCTCGTTCCCATGTTAAAGGTGTATTTAACCCACTCTTCACCGCTCGGTAGCGTGCCTTCTTCTTTTCGAACGGAAAGAATTTCGCCCATTTTAGATGCGTCCTCTAGTGTGCGGGCATCGCATCTTAAAAGAGCAGAAGCATATTCTAGTTGCTCGTAAGTTGCCGGTGTAACCTGATCATCGCCGTTTCTCTCACCCGCGCTGGCTCCAATTGCCAAGGAAAACAAAACCCCAGCCAAAATAGTTACTTTGTTCACTCGATTTCCCCTTCATTTCGTTTAAGAGATTGATAATTTAGATGCAATTTCCTTTTTCCGCAGATTCCATAAGCCGCTGAGTTGATTCAGTCGATAGTTTGACGAATTTGATTTTTGTTCGCCCGACAGTCGCATCGCCTTTCAGAACTCCATAATCCGTATTGAAGTTGTTAAGAACTAACTCTTTTTGGCCATCAATTTCGAAGATAAACTCTTTATCGCTGATTTTAAGAGCCGTCGAAATCAAACAAGCCGCCAATTCAGTCGTGTTAGTATTGAAGACAGCGAGTCGAGCGCCCGCGCCACTTATTCCTTCTTCTTCGGTTCCGCTTATGCATACAGCAGGATACATGACACCCGTATCCAAAAGTTGATAACAGCCATCGAAACTGCTGGCGTTCGCGTTGCCTACGTTGGCAATAGCCGAAGTGAAAAAAGCGAAGAAAACAAATACGAATTTCATAGAACCCCCTTTGTGATGTTCGGCTGGTTTTAGCTGCGCTGTAAGCCAGCGATCAAACCAATAACCCTGTTTGAAATATTTATATGGCCCGTCGTGAGCCACACACCTACGCGGGTAAGGCGTATCTCAGCGGATTAACTAGACGTAGCCTAGCCATTCTATCGATCCCTAAGACTTACTTTAGCGCGCGAAGGGGCTCGCTCACCGGACCGATAGGGGCCTTTAAGCCGTTGTTGTCGTGCTTCCCTTTAGCTCATCACGCCAGCGCGGCGAAGGAGCTCACTCACCGGAATCAAAGGCACGAGCAGCTTCAACTCTGCGCCTTGAGGCTTACCGATCACAAAAACACGAAGAGGTTGAAAGAGCTGCTTTCCTTTAACGCCAGCCTCTTTTTGCAAGGTGGCTTGGAGTTCGTTGAAATCTTGCTCTGACAAATATGTGGTCTGCGCCTTATCGGCACCGCCGTGGGCCTGAACTCTTTGCTCAAGTAGAGAAGTCCACACAGAGAGTACCTTTTCCGTAGTAGGCCAGCTCAAAACTTCTTTTCCTTCTTGTGAAACTTGAAACTCATTTGGATCAAACGGTCTCAGCAGTTCGACAACGTCGGCGAGCGTCTCCATAGCGGGCTTAAAAACCGGCATTGCTCTTAAAATCCAATCAGGATTTGCAAATGAAAGAGTCAGCTCACTCGGCACATAATCAAGATAGTCGAGAATTCTTTGCCAAAGCTCCACATCTGGCAAGGCTCGCAAATGCTGGGCATTCATCCATTTTAGCTTCACTTCATCAAACACAGCAGGTGAAGAATGAAAGCGAGCCGGATCAAAACTTTGAATCATCTCTTCTTCAGTCAAGATTTCTTTGCCATCGCGGTGCGACCAACCAAGTAGGCAAATAAAGTTTTTAAGAGCCTCGGGTAGATAGCCCTGTCGACGGTACTCGTCACAGCTCGTGGCCCCGTGCCTTTTACTGAGTTTTTGCTTATCAGCGCCTAAAATTATAGAAAGGTGTCCAAAAACAGGTGGCACAAAACCAAAGGCTTCATACAGCATAAGCTGCCGAACGGTGTTACTCAGGTGCTCTTCTCCGCGAAGAACATGGGTGATGCCCATAAGTGCGTCGTCCACAACGCAGCAAAAGTTATAGACTGGCATTCCGTCAGAGCGAAGAATCACGAAGTCTCCTACCATCCCTTCCGGAAAGTCTACATTGCCTCTTACCATATCATTGAAGCCATAGGCTTTATTGACGTCGACTTTAAATCGAATCGTTGCTTTCTCACCTTTTGAAAGTCGTTCTTGCGCTTCTTGAAAGGTGAGATTTCTGTGTGTTCCGTCGTAATGGGGAGCCTTATTTTCTGCGACAGCTTTTTCTTTTTTCACAGTCAGTTCTTCTTCGGTGCAGAAGCAGTAAAACGCTTTTCCGGATTTGACCAACTCGACAGCTTTTTGTTGGTAGATTTCTTTTCGCTCACTTTGCCTATAAGGACCATTTGGTCCGCCAACCTCAACGCCCTCATCCCAGTTAAGCCCTAGCCAACGCAAATCGGAGAGTTGCATGTTCATGGCTACGTCGGTGCTCCGCGCTTGATCAGTATCTTCAACGCGTAGGAGAAACTGGCCGTTATTATTTCGAGCAAAGAGGAAGTTGTAGAGCGCCGTGCGAGCGCCGCCAACGTGAAGGTATCCGGTAGGGCTTGGAGCAAATCGAACTCGTGTCATGTTTAGTTGATACTACGCTTTTACGAGCAGAAGCAACGACGTAGAAGTGAGTCCCTAGCGAAGCGTAGGGCTTGATTCTACCAGGCGCGACGACATAAGTACTTAGTAAGCGGCTGGTGTGGGTTTTTACCAGGCGCGAAGTGAGTCCTAGCGAAGCGTAGGGTTTGATTCTACTAGGCGCGACGACATAAGTACTTAGTAAGCGGCTGGTGTGAGTTTTTACCAGGCGCGAGGTGAGTCCCTAGCGAAGCGTAGGGTTTGATTCTACTAGGCGCGACGACGATGCTGTATGTTTAATACAGCGAGGAGGATGCAACGACGTAGAGTCAAGCCCTACGCTTTGCTAGAAGCCGAAGATTTCGCGGACTTCCTTCTCCATACTCTCCTCATGCTCGCGAGTGGCCAAAGCCAGCTCCTTTATAAGAAGAGTGCGGGCGGTATCGAGCATTTTTCGCTCTCCAAAGCTGAGGTCTTTATCGACTTTGAGTAAAAAGAGATCCCTGAGAACTTCGGCAATTTCAAAAACAGAACCTGTTTTGATTTTTTCCATGTATTCACGGTAACGTCGATTCCAAGTTTGGTTGTCGATTTTGATATCCGTTTTCTTGAGAATATCTAAAACTTCGCCAGCTTCTTGCTTAGAGATGATTCTTCTAAGACCTACGCTTCTGACGTTACTCATCGGAACCATGATTTTCATACCGGTTTCAGAGATGCGGATTAGATAAAACGTCTGCTGACTGCCCATGATTTCTTTGCGTTCTATACCGACAACTTCCCCGACACCATGCCCTGGATAAACGGCATGATCGCCAATCTCAAAATGGATTGCGACTTCTTGAACTTTTACGGACGTCGATGTCACAGTTTTCAAGGCAACTCCTACTTGAGTGTGTTTATAGGACCAAGCTCGGGGCGCTGGCGTTACTGCTGCGGGCGCGGGAGCCACCTGTGGGCGCCTGGCTAATGCAGCGGCAGCTGAAGCGGCTCGCGCGGCTGGAACTCTCGAAACTGGCCCCTTAACGGCACTCAGGGCGGCATTTGATTCTATTTTTTTCACGGTCACCTTTTTTTTAGAAGGTTTTAAAGGCGAACCCTTGACCGCTCTGATCAGTGTTTTACCTTTGCCAACGACTTTCGTCTTTTTCGAGGTTTTGCCCCCATTCATAGGGAGCGAACTTAACACTTTTGACACAGTCGATCAACGAAACTTTGTCTGAATCTTGCAGCATATGCCAAAAAATGCAGAGTTTAAGAAGTAAATTCACTAGCAACTGCATCTTTTAATTAAAAATTGACTCAAAGCGGCAGATGAGTCTCGAGAATTTCTAGAAATTCATGCTCTGAAGTTTTCGAGAACTAAGTTAAGAAATATCCCCTAACTCCCAACCTCGTAGCTTCGAGAGCTCTTTTTTGAGAGTTTGTAATTGAGAGGATTTAGTTGGATCAGCCGTCGACTCCACTAAGGCGAAAGCCGACTCTTTGGCTTTCATCAAGATCTCTTGATCGCGAATTATATGAGCCATTTGAAAGCCACCGAGCCCTGACTGACGGTGGCCAAGGAACTCCCCTGGGCCCCTGAGTTCAAGGTCCGCCTCCGCCACTTTAAAGCCATCATCGCTTTGCTCAAGAACTCTCACTCGGTCGATGGCCTCTTGCGAAACCGCGTGACCGAGACTCAGAATGCAAAAACTCTGGTGGCTACCACGACCGACGCGCCCCCTTAGTTGATGAAGCTGAGAAAGCCCGAAGCGTTCGGAGTGCTCGATCCAAATGATGTTGGCGTTAGGTACATCCACTCCTACCTCAATCACCGTCGTACTTACCAGCAGACTCAGTGCACCGGCGCGAAAACTCTCCATCACTTCACGTTTTTCTTTAGCAGACATCCGCCCATGTAGAAGTCCTACTTGAAAAGGTTGGAATTTTTCTCTTAACAGTTCACATTGCGTTGCTGCATTTTTGAGATCCAGCTTTTCACTTTCTTCCACAAGCGGATAGACCACGTATGCTTGCCGGCTTTTTTCTAATTGCTTGCGTACAAAATCCTCGACCTGTGGGCGCTTCGATTCAAAGGCAACCCTTGTTTGAATTGGCTTACGTCCGTGGGGTTTTTCTCTGATAGAAGAAACATCTAAGTCTCCGTAAACTGTCATCGCTAGTGTTCTTGGAATCGGTGTAGCCGACATAATTAAGTTGTGAGGCTGCTCACCTTTGTCTTTCAAAACCTTTCTTTGAGTAACCCCGAAGCGGTGCTGCTCATCGATGATCACAAGTCCTAATTTTTGAAATTCCACTCCCTCTTGAATGAGAGCATGAGTGCCAATGCATACAGAAAACTCACCCGATTTGAGTTGAGCCTGAACCTGTTGTTTTTCGTTAGAGGTTTGCCCCCCGACTAAAAGTCCGATGCGGGCAGACTCTATCGGCAAAGTCTTTAATGCATTTTGGTAAAGTTGTTCTGCCAATATTTCTGTCGGAGCCATAATAGCGACCTGAAAGCCGTTTTCTACCGCAACGAGTGCTGCCATAAATGCAACCAAGGTTTTGCCAGATCCGACATCCCCCTGGAGAAGTCGGTTCATCGGGGAATTTTTAGAAAGATCTTTGAGAATTTCTTCAAAGGCCCTGATCTGCCCCGTCGTGGGCTGAAAGCTTAGTTGTGATTTAAACTTTTCAACGAGAGTCAACTTCGGGCTCAGCTCATAAGCCTCTAAGCGAAGCAAATTCCGTTTTTTCGTGGCCCAAAAAATCTCTAGCCGGAAGAACTCATCGAAAATAAGCCGAATCTGGCCCGGGGAACGAAACCGGGCATAAAGCTCAGCCTGCCCCGCATGTGGCTCATGAATGTCTTTTAAGGCTTCGTGCAGTCCGATCAAACTATGCTGATGGCGAATGTGAACAGGCAAGTGGTCTTTAACGTTGTTCTTTACAGCCTCTAAAGTGGTCGCAATGATTTTTCGCAGTCGCTGAGGAGATAAACCCTCAATTTCAACGTAGATGGGAACGACCCCTGACTCCTCAGTTTCTTGTGATTCTGTTTCGATGGGCCTGAGATCGGGGTGATGAAACTCGAGAGTATTACGATAGACCTGCGGCTTCCCAGACACCCTCACCATTGTGCCCGGCTGAAACCTATCTGAGAATCCCTTAAAGGGAATGCGAAAGTATTTGCAAGCAATCAGTCCGGAATCATCTTTGATAACTATCGTAACAACTTTGCGCCGCGAACGACCTAGGGTACTTGTGCTTACTTTGACAACTGAGGCCTTCAGGCTAACGAGTTCACCGCTATTGAGCGAAGTAATGCTTCTGGCGACCCTTCGATCTTCGAAAGCTCGAGGGTAAAAATGGAGCAGGTCTTGAACACAATAAATGCCTCGACCCTCAAACAACTTGGCGATGCCTGGGCCCACTCCCTTCACGTATTGGATACTTGTGTCAAACCATAGCTCGCCCGCTGCCATAAAAAGCCCCGCTTAACCCTAGACATCTGATCAATCGACCGTCAGACTTAAAGGGTCTATGTCTAAAGAGGAACGCTACTTTAAAATTCGAATAAACTCAATTCATCCCGATTTCACAACGACTTTCGATTTGTTTGTGTTTATCAACAATCATCACGTCCTTTATTTGCGGGCCGGCGATAAGATGGACAAGGCTAAGCTGCAGACTTTTGTAAATAGGGGCACGGATGTGTTCTATGTGCGCGAAGGTGAACGGCACCTTTATAAAGCGTACGTTCATGATTGTTTGAACAAGAACTCCATCTCACCTGAGCGAAAAGCTAAGCTTCTAAGAGAAAGCTCCATGTCTCTTGTCGAGGAGCTATTTGAAAGCCCCAATTTGGCTGAGGCCCTGAGCCACACAAAAGAAGTTGTCGAGCAATTTATCGACTTCATGAACAGCGAAGCAGAAGCCTTTGTTGAGCTCATTGGGCTTTCGAGTCACGACTTTTACACTTACAATCACAGTTTAGATGTCAGCATTTATTCGCTCGGCCTTGCTCAGTCGGCCGGATACACCGATCACAATGAACTTATGCAAATAGGAACAGGCGGACTTCTTCACGATATTGGAAAGCGCTACGTTGATACGAGTATTATCTGTAAAAAAGGTGCGCTCACAGACGAGGAGTGGGAGCAAATGAAAATGCATCCTACTTGGGGCCTACAAATTGTCAGCGAATTCGCGCATGTGAACGATGCCGTAAAAGCCTGCGTCTTTGAACATCATGAAAATTTTCTTGGTAACGGTTATCCACGTGGTATACGCGGAGAAGAAATACACCCAATGGCGCGCATAGTGGCCATATCCGATACCTATGATGCGTTAACCACAAAACGTAGTTACAACGATCCAATGCCGCCAACTCAAGCACTGAATCTTATGAAGGATCGCCTCAAGGCGCGCTTCGACCCAGTTCTGCTTGAAGCTTTTTATTCAGTGCTTTTTAAAATGAACAACGGCGACTCGATCGCCGGTTAGAAATACCTTTCGGAGTATACGCCTCATGTTCTCGGGGCTTGTGTTCCAGCTACGCGCGGCTGTCTCTAAATGCAAACTGAGCGCTTCATCGTCTTCATCTTGAAGGGCATTTTGCACTAACCTGATATCCACTCCGTAAAGCCTCTCAGCAAAGTCAATGACATCGGATTCGGTGCGCGACCTGCTCTTTGCAATTTTGTTCCAATCATTCAAAGTTCGAGCTGCGCGTAGGGCTACATCTTCGCTCAGCTGATAGCGAAGGGCATATTCCTTTGCAGCGGCACCAATAACTTCTTCTTCTCGGCTGCCTTCAGTCGCAAGCACATCGCGCGAAAAAGCATCGCTGTATTCGTTGACTGCTCTGCCCGTAAAAAACTCATAGAAAACTCCATTGAAGCCAAAATTACCGTATGCTTCTACAAAGTATCCCAAATCTGTATCAAACACGGTGGCAAGCACGGGTGGATTTGACCAATTTGCTTGGTAACTGGGATCATCCCACCATATAGCTTTGTCTTTGCCCTTAGAATCTAAGTATGTGCAGCCAGGCTTTAGCTTTCCGCACGTGTTTCCAAAGACATCATGCCACTGATGGGAGAATGCGACGCTTCCCGAGTCGGAATTGCAACCAAGCAACATGAATGAAACACAAGAAGCAACTAGAACCCTAGACAACATGACCTACCCCCTACAATCAAGCCTGGAGTTTAGAATAACCCGATTCAAGATTCAAGATTCAAGATTCAAGATTCAAGATTCAAGATTCAAGATTCAAGATTCAAGATTCAAGATTCAAGATTCAAGATTCAAGATAGCTCATCTTTAGATTGACGATATGCCAATAAAGTACGGAGTCACTTGTGGGACTAGCCGCATTAGACGCAGCTAGTCCCACAAGTGACTCCGTACCTTATTCGTCCTTTTTTGGAAGTATTTCGATTTCAGCGCTGATTTTAAATTTGTGGGTCTCCGCGAATTTTGAAGCTTCTTTGACAAGGTCAATTTTACTGAGCATTTGAGTGAGCTCACGACTTACGCGATTTACAATTTCTTCTTTACTCTTATTTGCACCTTGAAGAACAAGGCTAAGCACTTCACGTGGAAGCTTGAACTCACCCAGTTGCTTTCTTATGGCTTCTTCGGTCAAAAAGGCAGCGCCCACTCCCACGGTAAAAAGCTTTTTTAGCCCTTCCGCTATCGACGGTCCACGGCCCTCACCAAGGCCTTCGGAGGCCTCCACATTGCCGCCGGCATTGTCATTTTCATCAAATGGGTCTCGCTGTGACATAACAATCTCTTTCTGCGTACTTCCTAAGAAACAATCCTAAGCAACACTTCATAGGCACTGAGTCGCGGTAAAATTCACCACGTAAATATTTAGCCCCCGTAGAGTTCACTGACTCGCTTGTGATAGGCGCTCATCATATTTGGTAGATTCACTTGAATCAAAGCCTTTGCAATGGGGCCCGGCACAAAGGTTTTAAAGGTTGCTTCAACAGTGTAGGTTGCCCTCGTCTTTCCGGCTTCGTCTTGAAGCTTCCACGATCCTGAAGAAGTTTTAAAAAGATCACCTTCAGCAAAGCTCCATGTGATTGAATCTGGCGGACTCTCAACCATCCACATCTGATAAGAAAAACTTTTAACCATATTAATTTGATATTCTACAAGCGCCTTGTTGCCATCGCGCCTTATCACTTTGCATGACTTCACTTCACTTAAAAATTCAGAATACTTTTCATAATCATGTATAACGGTGAAGAACTGATCCATTTTACAATTGAATAACTCAGTAGTTGAAGCGCTTGCCATAACTTCCTCTTTCCTCTTGCACTTGAGGACAAATTAAATCTCTATTCAACGACATTCTATGTGTTTTCTCTAGATCCCGACAATCTTCAAATTACTTTTTTTTAAATAGTGCGTCCGCTTGTGCCAACAAATCCATTGGTTTTGAGGCACCCCCTGAAGTCATCTGTGCTGTAGGCTCGAAGTGATCACAAAAATTAGCTCGGTCCTTCTCTTTTACCAACTCCGCAGACGACTCACGACACTCATGATACGAGTTCGGATCGTACAAAGAGCAGTTTAAGCAAACTCTCAGATCCGCCCCACACTTCGGGCAGTCCTCAGACCTTCCTACAGCCCCAAGAACTGGCATGGTATGCTGACACTGAAAGCATTTAATATTCATCAAAAATTCTTCTTGTGTAGATTGTGGTAGGCCTCAATCACACGCACGGTTTGGGTCTTTGACCTCATGACGATAGAATGCGTCCTCGCCTTGGACCCAGCATCGAACCGAACCCCCCTGATAAGAGGTCCATCCGTCACTCCGGTCGCAACAAACATCACTGAACCTGTCGCTAATTCTTCTAACGTGAATACTTTATCGGGGTCGGAAACTCCCATTTTTAAAGCTCTTTGTCGCTCTTGATCGTTACGAAATTTTAATCTTCCTTGAAAGTCACCGCCTAAGCATTTGAGCGCTGCTGCGGAGATTACTCCTTCGGGTGCGCCCCCAACTCCAAGTAGAAGATCTATTCCAGTCTCGCCCCAAGCAGTTGCGATCGCGGCAGAAACATCTCCATCGCCTATTAGTCGTATGCGAGCCCCCAGCTTACGAACCTTTACGATTAAATCTTCGTGCCGTGGTCGATCAAGAATCATAACGGTCACTTCATTGACGGCTTTATTTAAACACTGAGCGACTGTTTCAATCGTCTCTTCGAGAGGCGCATCAAGACTCACTCTTCCTCTGCACTGCGGGCCTACGGCAATCTTGTCCATATAGGTATCTGGCGCATGTAAAAAACCACCCTGCTCTGCGCAGGCGATTACGGCAGTCGCACCAAAGCCGCCGTTTGCAGTGATTGTCGTACCCTCTAAGGGGTCTAATGCGATGTCAATCTTTGGAACGTCCTGCGTTCGCCTACCAACTTTCTCGCCAATGAAAAGCATAGGAGCTTCGTCTCTCTCTCCCTCTCCGATAACGACGGTTCCATCGATTTGCACCGAATCAAAGGCTTTCCTCATAGCATCCACTGCGGCCTGATCGGCGGCCTTTTCGTCTCCGCGACCCACAAACTCAGCGGCAGCTAAAGCAGCTGCCTCTGTGATTCTCACAAACTCCAATGCTAAGTTTCGATCCATAAATTCTCCTCAGGCTTTTAAAGAACTATCGTGGCACTTTAGTGTTTCAACAAGTAAGCTGATGATCTCTCTTTCATCGGGAATCTGCTCCAGCAATTCTATCACTCTCCTAACAAAGCTTGCTTCTGGCATCGTAGACCCTCGCGTCTCGACGGTTACATAGTGAGTGTAATCTTCCGTGGCTCGTGTCAAGTCTGCGCGGCTTGTTGCTAGCGTCAATTTCGCATTTTCGAAATTCAATGTTCCATAATCGAACTCAACCACGAACCTTCTAATCGCTTTGTCTTGTAGCCAAACAAACACGTTGGTATCGCCAGGTCCGTGAAACCAGTGTGTAAAATCTTGCTCCGGAGCATAAAACTGAGGGCTCACAAAACGAGTCTGTAAGCCTCGGCTCCTCATTTCGAAATAACAAGAAAGCAACTTGTGTGCTTCAGCACCTAACTGTGTAAATTCGAAGGCGATGGCATCTTCTGTCGTGCGAACAACCCTGCCCTCGAACTCGCCCAATCCGAGACCGAGAAACTCAAGGCCAAATTTGATAGGCCTACCATCTCGCCTTACAATCTCGGAGTGAATGGCCGCCACCCGCCGGATGCAAAGTCCCTTAAGACTGATGTCTAGAATGGGAGTCGGACCCAATCCTTCGAATAGAAAACTCACATCGGCAAGCCTGTCAGTTTCTTCTGGGTTCGCTGGCAAATAAATTCTCGGAAACCGCCTTTTTTCTTTAGACATGATTTAACCCACCTCAAATCGGTATTCCACTCCGGCCGAGTGAGGATGTCACCTTAATTTCATGCGAAGCGTTGAAAGCAAGTGTCGCTGTATTGGGCTGCTACTGGGTGCCAAGCAAGGCAAGGCATTGAAATCAAGCTAGGTTGTGTACTTGAAATCCCTGGGATAATCTATCAGTTCGGAGAAAACCCTTTTATGAATCATCAGCTCTCGCGCTGGAAACGCTCTCTACCAAACTGGCTCACACTTTTTCGCGTGGTGCTTGTAGCGCCCATTATCGTTTTGCTACTAAGGGATCAGATTGTCACAAACTGGATATGTGCCGGGCTATTTATACTCGCCTCACTGACCGATTACATAGATGGTTATTTGGCCAGAAAAATGGACGTTGTTAGCAACTTCGGAAAACTCATGGATCCAGTTGCAGATAAAATTTTGGTCAGTGCGACGCTAGTAATGCTGATCCCCACCGGAAGACTTGAAGCAATTATGGTGGTTATTCTAATAAGTCGGGATGTTTTTATTGATGGTCTTCGTGCGCTCGCCGGGAGTCAGGGTATCATTATCAGTGCCGGCAAGATTGGAAAGTGGAAGACAGCCACACAAATGGTGGGTATTCCCGCTATTTTACTTCAAGATATCGGTAGTCTACCGGTCAGCAAAATTGGCTACTGGGTGCTCTGGTTTAGTGTGGTATTGAGTATAGTTTCTGGCATCAAGTACTATCTGACCTATTTACGTAAGGCTCCCATCGACTTTATGAATTAGGTTGGGGGTCCGTGCAACACGGTGCCCCTCGAATGGGCTTTGAATAAGTGCCGAAGGAGTTGCCGCGCCTTAGCTCCGCGAGGGATCATGACCATGTGTGGGTAGCGCGAAAGAGAACAAGTTGACAGTTCTTACTCAAGGCAATTATGTTCGGTCCTCACGCATACTATTTGCGGGTGTAGCTCAGTTGATAGAGCGTCGCCTTGCCAAGGAGACGGTCTATCAACTTTTGAGTAGTAGACTAATGGAGAGTTTGGTTAGAGATTTTATGAGTTTAGTGGATTGTTACTTTGAGAAAATCGGCATCTCAAAAAGCCAAAACTGGCTAAGTGGCAAAAGCTGCGCTTTTAAGCGCGGGAGTAGCTCAGTTGATAGAGCGCTGCCTTGCCAAGGCAGAGGTCGCGGGTTTGAATCCCGTCTCCCGCTCCAATTTTCTTTTTTTAAATTAGAAAGTTTGAGTTCTGAATCGAGGGTCGCATGAACAGCGATCCGAAAGTTGTTCCCTTCTTCAAAGGGAAAGTAAATCCCAAATACGCAAATGTTTCTGATTCCCTGAAGTGGGCTATCCCTATGATGGAAGCTCAAGACAGCCCTGAAGTTCAAGCTGGCCACAAAGCTTCGGAAGAGCGAGCCCGCGCAATGCGAGCCGAAAAAGAGCGGGCAAAACTCAAAGCCTCATTCAAAGTTATTTCTTAGCAAAAGCCTTCAAAAACTGATTCGAGACTTGATTGATGTACTTTTCGGTCGTCCTGAATGAACTGTGCAAACAGCACTTCTGCAGGAAGTATGGATTCCCCAAATACCAATCATGCAGATGGAGCGCACCGATGGTCGCATAGCTATGCTTCCATGCGTGAGGGTGCAGAAACTTGAAATCGCAATCTTTAGCAATCTGTCGCCACCACTTCATAACGGTGTCAGGATGGCAATCAAGCAAACGATCTTTCGGGGCAATGTTCTTTTTGAGGAAACGAGCGACATCCACCAATATCTTGGGTGACGGCTGAACCATTGGTAACTGGATTCGTTCGCCTGAAGTTGTCTTAGTTGCGTCCTCAAAAACGAGAGCACCTTTTTCCCCACGGCTCCAGCCAGAAACGATATTGTCCTTCAAATCAAAGTTCGGCACGTCGTCATCGGGGTGCAAACATTCCGCATTCAAGCCCAGTAAGTTCCCACGACGGAGGCCCGTGCAGACTCCGAAGAAAATCGCATAGGCTTTCTTTTTCATCTCCAGATTATCTTTGTAAGCCTTGTCGATGGCATCCTTGATGTCATTCAACTCGTCCTCAGTGTAGGTCTCTTTCGTGCGGACACCTGTCACATCCTCACCACGGCGACGGGCTTGTTTCTTCTGTTCAAGGGTCATCTTGATATCGAGAGTATAAAAGTCGTCTTGACCAATATAGCCCGAATCCAAAAGAAACCGCATATACTCATTAAACGGTGTCGTGATTGAGCTGTAGGTGTTGTGCGAATATTTCTTTCCGCTCAGGGTCTTGGCCATCATCACATGAGTGCGAGCTTTTGCTTTGAAGTTTTTAAAATCCTTCGGGTGATTGCATCCGTTGCCTAAGAAGAACGGCATCCAAAATCGCTTCATCCAACCTTTGTAGGCAAACGGAATACTGTGCGTACTTTTGAAGGCAACGAACTCATCCAGGTTGTCCTCAAAGTTGAACTCTTTGCTCTTGAGATCGAGCTTCTCTTGAATCTTGTATTTCGGCAGAGCGTATTTATCTTTAAGCTCTTCATACAAACGGTGCTTCAACGCTTGAAAATGATTATCCTGATTCGCTGCGGCCTTTTTCAATTTGTGAGCACGAAGATACTCATTGATCTGTTTTAAGGTGGGTTGAACTTTGGAGCTGATTTGCACTTGCGCACCATTCGGAGGACGAATGGCGACACGCAGGGAATCAAACTTCTTCCCAGCTCGCCACATTGGATAAATACCCTGGATGGTACTTCTGCCTTTTGCCATAAACTCCTTGGATAGTCCTTGTGCCGCGTTCCTTTCAAAAGATCAACGCTTATACGCACTTGGCTTATCGGGAATTGGCAGAAAAACTTGAGTAGTAACGGTCTATCCAGTTTCTTCTATCACTTGTAGGCTATCCCGTGATGCCTGGTCTGTATAAAAGTTGACTTTATTTTCAAAAAATGTCAGCATTTATACCATTATGACGAAGCTACCAAAAGCCCTTCAGAAAGGGCCCTTTACCTATAAACAAGCCTTGGCCTCTGGACTCAACTTGAGATCGGTCCGGCAACTTGTCGCTGAGGAGCAATGCTACACCGTTGCCAAAGGCGTCTATATGCCAACGAATGTAGAGTACAATGAAGAAAACCAATTCAGGGCGGCCACTCTCATCGTGGGACAGCCTTCGGCCATTTGTTTAGTCTCTGCACTTTCGGTGTACGGACTTACCGATACCATTCCACGCAAAACATGGATCACAGTACCCGCAACGAAGCGGACTCAAGTTTCAAGCCTTAAAGTTTTGCGACAGAGCGATCCTCAATGGGACATCGGGATTGAAAAGAAAAATGGCTACACGATAACTTCCGTTGAGCGCACCCTTGTTGAATCTTTCTGCTATAAAAATATGATTGGCAGCACCGTCCCTATCGAAGCCCTGCGAGAAGCCGTCAGAAAAAAACTAACGACTCCTTCTAAAATACTCGATATGGCAAAAAAAATGAAAGTCGTTCACCGAATACTTCCGTACTTAGAGGCAATGGCATGAGCAAGATGATTTCTCCTGAAAAAATTCAACTGGAACTCAACAAACTCGCCAAAGCTTCAAAAACTCTTTCGGTGAATGACCTTCGCATGATTTTGGCCTTGGAGCGTGTGATCGCCCGCGTAGAGAATCACAAAAAACTCTCAAAGCATTTTGTTTTCAAGGGTGGGTTTGTTTTGCTTAAAACTGTCAATTCAGATCGCTTCACTCGTGATGTGGATGCGCTTGCCATCGGCCTTTCTCGCAAACAAGTCCCTGACCTTGTGGAAGATGCTTTGTCTCAAGATCTGCAGGATGGGCTTTGGTTCGGCGACGTCAAGACCAGCGATCTTGTAAATCAAGGGCCGTATGGCGGCTACACTTTCAACGCAGCTTTCACTATCGGCAAAGCCCCATCGGTTAAAGATCCAAAAATCAAAAAATTTTCCAGAATCCGTATTGACGTGGGATTTGGTGACGCGCTGGATTCGGTGCCAGAAAAACAATCCATGCCGTCTATTCTTGCGAGCGAAGAACCTGTCACTTGGTCGATCTATCCATTTGAGTTTATCTTTGCCGAAAAAATGGAAGCCTTGTTTTCTCGTGGCAGCAATAACTCCCGATCAAAAGACATCTACGATATGCAGCTCATCTTTGGAAAAATCAAAGACAAGAAATTGCTTCGCAAGGCCATTCAAAAAACTTTTGAAAACCGCAAGACTCCAATCCCTGAATCGTTCTGGGCAACCGCCCAAGAGTTTGAATTGGCCGTTTTAAAAAAGGCCTGGGGTTCGGTTGAGCTATCAACTGGCGAAGAACCGTTCGATGATGTCTGGGAAAAGTTTTTGACGGTCTTGCGTTCTTTGGAGTCTTAAAAGGATTATTTCGGTCCTCGGCGCCGATTTTTTTTAATTCTCAAACTCACCGAGGTAAAATACGAATGCTGATTTTTAATAATCCCATTTTCAATTTTTAATAAAACACCCGTTAAAGCGAGTCTCACAGAGCCGACCATGCGCACTTAAACGGCCTTGGCTCGCCCGTGGTCGCATTTTTGGAGGCCAATCCCTGCTTGGCACCACCTCAGGCAATGCCGTGGCTTTAAAACAAAAACATTAAATTATTAAAAATCACTATGCGCATCGGAAACTTCGCAACAGCGGTCACTTTTAAACATTACTTTCCTAAGAACAACTCACTACAACTCTTGCCAGCCGCGCCCGATGGCTTAGAAGACTTCGCAGGAACTGAGGTAACTGGAATAACTGGCGCCTCAGCTTTTAGTCTTGCGGCAACGCCATAATTTGAATCACGGTAAATTTCTGCGCTATGAACGCCTGTCAAACCATTGCCGTCTCGGATCTGTTTTGCGATTGCATCCATACGAATTTGCAAAACCTCTTGGATACGTTGTGAGTTAACTTCTTGGCGACCTACCCGCATCACCTGGGCCAATACCTGAACCCCAAGTTTAAAAAAGTCAGCTCTGCTGACTGTCTTTCGCAAGTTATCCAACATTGCGGGACCGTAATACAGTAACAGAGCCGGATCGCCTTTGAAGCCTGTCGCAGAAAACTCGCGTTCTAAAGTCATTCGATCATTCGCTGGGAGTTTTTGTAGGGCTTGAAACAACTCTTCACCGTCAGCCGCTGTTTGACAACGAAACATCAGGCCAACGCGAGTCATCCAAAGAGCGCGGCTGCTATCAGGCATTATGCTTGAACTTCTTTGACGAAGGAACTCTTGATAAGTTGCCTTTATTGATTCTTCTGAATTTGTCATGCCCTCGATGCCGGTCATCGCCGTTCTAATTCCAGCATAGGTCGGTTCTGTCAATACCAGCGAGCCATTGATGTTGTCTTGCCCACGGGCGGCAGCGATTTTTAGAATTGAAGTCGCCAAGTAAAAGTCCCGCGCGTCTTTTGAGCGATTGGCATGTTCTTTCAAAAGTCTGGCTGGAGCTTCGCCCTGAGCAAGTTGTGCAAGGTTAAATTCTTTTTCAAAACTGTTAACGACCATCTGTCTTTGAAATTCATCGAGACGCTGATAGGTCGGCGAGATGAATGGATAAAGTCTTAGCAGTTCAGACATGACACGTTGATGGTTTGTCTCCTGAATGCCCGATGATTTTTTAAGGTACGAAATTGCGGCTTCCGATTTTCCGATATTATTAAAAATTAAAAACGAAAACAATGCGTCTCGCATAGACGGATTGAATGCCACTCGCCGAACAAGTTTTGAAATTTCTAAGAACGACTCTCGGCTCAGCCGAATATTTTCGGGCTGTCCGTGAACGAAGCCATCGTAATCGCCCGCGATAAGCCGTTTGAACAACAACAAGGCGGCGATGGTGCGATCAAACTCAGGATACGGCTTATTGAACAACGACGTGGCTAAGGATTGCTCCAAAGCCTGGGGCACTGATCCAACTTGCTTCGGATAGGTCGCTTCATTTTTAGAACCGAGCCAGCCAAGCTCAGGAGTCAGAGTCACTCGTTCGGTGGTGGATACCAACTTGGCGGCGATAGCTTCAGGTGTGGCAACCACGCCTTCTGTTAACAGAATCAATTCTGGATAGGATTCCAAGACTACGCGAATCAACTCTTGATCCGTGACGCTTTCAACACGTCGATAGAGGTCTCTTAACTTACGAGTACGGCTTTCGTATTTTCTTTGGATCGCAGGAATCTCTAATCCTCTCACCAAGCGCAGCGGTCCGCGTTTGTAACCCATGTTTTCAAATTTCTTTGTTGGGTCCGAATCAAAACGAGGATCTTTCGTAAGTTGCAAAGCAACCGCTTCTGTTTCTGGATCAAGTCCAACATCTCTAACTAAAACAACAGGAACTTGCTTTGTTAGCGCGGATTGAACAATGCCTGCGTCTCTTGCTTCTCCTCGCAAAGCAACGACCTCGATTTTCTGTTTGAGTTCGTTATCCGAAAAAATTGAATCAACGGCACCATCGGCACCAATGACGACTGAATCCTTGCGATTTGGATTTTTGGCAAGTTCTGCGGAAATCCAGTCCCGTGCGCGACCGACGCCTTCTTGATGGGTCAAAATAAACAGCGTATCGGAACTATATGTTGAAGTAATTTGATCGATGTATGACTTCAAGAGAGAAAAGTCCTCATATCCAAGGCGTCCATATCCAGCGAGAACGACGGTTCGTCGGTGACTTTTTGCCAAAGAAAATAGCTCAGCAGAAGATGACAAGGTAATATCAGTTGGCTTCGGGACAGCCAAACCCAGTTGTCCTGTAAGATCGAAGTGTGTCGGCACTTTTTTGCCGCGAATCTGAACTGATTTAACGGCCGGAGAAATTCCATTCTCGATTTCCAAAGTTAAGTCTGCATAAGCAGATAAGTATTCAACTGACTCTCGAACGCCAGAAGACATTTTAATAACAAGATCTTTCGGCACAAACCGTCCAGTTACTTTGCCCCTTGCTTCCACTCGCTGAAGCAAAATTTCTTCAGGAGCATTGACCGAAATAATTGAAATCGCATACTCGGGGTGCGATTGTCGGATGCGACGAAATTCAGAAACCCACCAGTCTTTTCCTAAAAGTGTTCCATCGACAATGATGTTCTTTTTTGAACGTAGAGCCTGCTCAAAGAGTTGCTCCTGAATATGCCCTGATTCACGGTGAACAAGTGACGCTGCATCTTCGGGCTTCGTTTGCTTAAGGTCTTTGTATTCGGGAATATCCTCTTTGATTGCATCTGGATCGATCCAGATGAACCTTGATACATCCAACAGGTCGAGCTTTTCTAAGGCCGACGCAACAAATGATTTTCCTGCTCCTGCGGGGCCGGCGGTAAAAATCAGGCGTGGCCTTTCATCTGACGAGCCAGCTTGCATTCTAACGTCGACAATTTTTTTATGGAGCGCTGCTCTTAATGGAAGGTAAGTAAATTGCCATTGACCCGTTTGGGTTGCGAATTGAGATGCAGTATCTTGCGCATCAGCAGCAAACGAAAAAGCAGAAGACAGCACGATAAGTGCGAAGAGAAAGTGTCTTGTGTGCTTTTTTAAAACTGCCAAAGCCATAAACTAACTTCCTATCTTGAAATCGCGGCTAAATGATCCGCTACGTTCATAAAGAAGATTCCCGCCATGCTTTGATCAACATGCACAAAAGGATTCCACGGATTTCTTCCATCAACCACGACGCGAGAAGGGATCGGAAGAACTTGAAGTCCTAATTGACCGGTTAAAGCACGTTGCCATGTTAGCGGTGTTTTACCGAAGCGCGCGTCGTTGGCGCCGGTCATATCCCATTTTGTATAAATCTGGAGAACTTGGGTTGATTGAGTTTGGTTAAGTTGAAAATATCTGGCTCCGGCAGAACCTAAAATAGCGCTGGCGTTATTTGGAGAATCAATTCCGGCAGCAACAATCGTCGAAATTTTATTTTGAACTGGCACTTCGCCGATAGCCGACAACACTCTTAAATCTTGGTCAGGAGTCGATTTTGCGCTGTTGAGTTGAGACGATGCTTTGATGGGATAAAGAGCGTCGCCGCCTGTGTCCACTGTGATAATCGTATCCACTCCTCGGAGCTGTTGGTTCAAGGAATTAAGTTGTCCAACCAAAGTGCCGTTCTGGCGATCCATGACCAAAAACATTGGCACTTCGTCACTCGGAAGATTTTCGAGAAACCTTCCGCTTCCAGTTGTTTGCGGCAAAATTCTATAAGTGCCATTAACAACTTCTCCGCCATGCTGTGATACGGTTCTATCTTCGCCATCACGTCCATTGAGGCCTTGAGAAGCCGTCTTTTCGGTTCTCACTGAAGCGACGTAGACAAGTTCTTTACCGGCATTTTTCAAAAGTAAGCCAAGTTGCGCTGCCTGAATTCCATCTGAACCGCCACCAATTCCGATAACAGCAACACGATGGCCAGGAATCTCTGACAAGCTATTCAGGGGTGTGAATTTAGCTGAGTCAATAACTTGGCGATCAACTAATTTTGCTTCGCCATCTTTCGCAACAAGATCAATTTCAAATTTCTTAGTAACTAACTGCTCTGGAGTTTTTCCGGCCTCAGCGATTTTTGAAATCAAAAGCGTGAAGACGCCATCGCCGTTGCGCCCTTTAATTGTGACCCTCGCTTCTTGATAAAGTTGCGCAAGAGTCGTAAGGCCCAATTGAATGCCTGCATGCTCACTTAAAACTGTCGGATTTGCCTTTGAATAAGCGAGAATATTTGAAAGCAAAGCTGGCGAATAATAAAGAAGAGTTCCATATCCGTCGCCGGTGCCGTTGATGTTCATTTCTTTAACTAAGATAGCTTTTGTATTTTGAGGAAGGCCATCAAATGCCGCTGTAATTCTTGATGCCGTATTGGTGTCTGATACGCGCATCATAGTTAACAAGCGGGTCAATGCGCGTTCTCGTGGAACTTCAACTCGCAATCCAAAAGGACGTCCTTTTTCAGATAAGAAATAGTTGTAAACATCGACTTCAGATCGGCCCTGAGCCAGTCCTTCGATAGCTTTAATGCCGAGCTTGAATCCGTCATAAGTCGGATTCGACATGACGACCGAGCCTTCCCAGTTAACATGGCCCGCAGCTCCGCCAATGTCTGCGACGGCGTGGAGTAAATAGAAATCCAGACTTTCTTTATCTAAGCCCTTTAAGCCAGAAAGACTTGCGGCAAGGTTTTCACCCTGAATGAACTGGCCGATGTTAAATTTCGGTCTCAAGCCTCGAATCATTTTCTGCTGAGTTGCAGGAGACAATCGAGCAAAACTTGGCGAAAGGTCCGGATGATTTTCTAAGGCAATAAGTAAGAGGTTATCGTGATCGACGTCTTTAATGCCCGCGCGTTTTTCAATTTCGCCGACGATTGATTTGATTTTCCCAAGATCGTTGATCACCATGTACGTAATCATGGCGTCAATATCTTCCGGAGTTTTGAGGATTGAGCGAGTGTAAGATCGGAGTTCATTAAAATTCTCACGGGTCATTTTAACTGCCGCGTTCTGCGGCTTTGTGAAAGCGTCGTAGTTGCCCTCAAGAATCCATTTGATAAGCAAGATTCCAGTCGCAGTTCGATCAAACTCAATATGTTTTTCGCCGAAGATTTTCTCGGAAAGAGACTGAACTTTGTCCGAATTTGCTTTGCCTTCTGGCGTGGCGTTTACTTTTCCGGTCAGCCACGCGAGTTCAGGGTATTGAACCAACGACATTCGTACGACTTCAATGGGATCGCTTGAGGCAAAAAACTTTCTGACAAACGACTTCGGATTTGTAGGCATAGCCTTTTCGCTTCGGGCGCCAGCATTCAGGAAAAGATCCTGGCAGGATATAGCCGCGTGGGCGTGTGGGAGGCTAAGTTGCAATGACAAAAAAAGGATAGCAACTGTTGAACTTTTAGACATATGAAACTCCCATACTTGCTCCTGATGCCTGGGATTACAACTCACCGCTCCTTGGTCGCATTTATCCATGAGTCAATACGGCGTCTACCACACTTGCCCAGAATTGAACAGCGACCGTCATCGCTTGCCTTGCGGCCTTACGCAAAGCTCACTGTTCATTTAAAAACCTCGCCTCGGCTTGCTCCAAGCCCCCATAAGGGGCAACTGGAGCAGAAGACGAGTTTCAGCAAGTTGATCCATTTATTTGCTCGGCCTTAAGCCGACAATCCTCAGTTATTTGCCTTTTTTTATTTAGGTCTTCTTTCAGAAGACTGTACCCCGGGGATACCCCATTCAGCCCAGAATGGCTGATCTCTGGGGACTTTAGGAAAAATCCATTTATAGACCGTGACCATTAAAAGGGAGGGTCTATGAATGAACAAATTAAGAAACCACGGGAACTACTGCTTTACTACACACCAGTCTATAACGTCGTTATTCAAAATTGGCTGTTTAGCCTTGTTGAAAGAACGTTGATCACATTGTTTGCCAGCTATCAAAAGAATGGCTGCGAGTTGAGCCGCGAAGTTCTTAAAAGACATTGTGAGTGCGGGCCATACCACCTTGAACGCGCGGTTAAGCGACTTGAGTTCATGGGGATAATTGCAGTCCAGCGTGGCGGTAAGCGAAGCTACAATCCGCCACGACGTGATACCAACCGTTATTTTTTCCAAAACGATCCATATAGCTGGCGAGTGACCAAGGAACTTCAAGACCGCATTGCCGAAGAAACTGCGCAGTTGGGTAAAGCGCCACGAACTTTCACACATCAGGGCTACGCCGATAAAAAGGCTTTGGATTACGCCTTTGGACACTCCGTTCCGGCCTACGCGTGCGGTAAAAAAGGACGGCGGAAACTAAATCAGGCACGACAAAGCGTGGAGAATACCGCCGAAGTTCAAGGGCCGACGACCGACGAAACAAAGTGGACCAGCAAATCCCAAAAAATTACCGCTGATGACGTACGGTTCAGTTATGTCGCCAGAGAATACTACCGCTACATTGACGATATGAAAACCGCCGGTGAGTTTTCCGATCACGGCTTTTCAAGCCATCAACTAACCTACTTTGAACGGCTCTATGCCGTTTTCATGGAACGCAGAAAACGGCCCCACAGTGAAGACGACGTTAAACTTTTTAATAAAATCGCGGACTGGCTCAATGAGAACAAATCAAACTTGGAAATATCAAACGAGCTTGGGCGTTTGGATCAGAAAATTAAAAAAGATGGCAGCGAAACGGAGAAATAGAAATGGAACCCATCAAACTATCCAAGCTAACAAAAGCAGAACTTAAACATAGGCAAGTTCAACCTGTGGACGTTGTAAGCTACACGATCCAACTTCTTAACGACCGCTACCCTAAAGTGGAATTGATCGGCGGTCACTGTAAGCTACCGCACGGCCGCGTCGTTCAAAAAATGGAATGGCACTTGTTCAATGAATGGTGCCGTGCCGAGGAACAATTCAATGTGGAAAAAAAGAATTGGGTCAAAATTGAAGATGAGTTTTACGACGTGGAAGAAATAGTAATCAAGTTCGCGGCGGCAAAAATTGAAATTGAAAACGACCTTTTAAAAAAATGAACAAGGGGGCTGAAACGCGACTCCGCGAAAGGAAGAAACGGAGCTTTGTTCCGTGATATTCAATCAGGGGTAGTCATCGTCGGTGTCTTGTTTTTTCTTCTTTTGTTTTTTGGATATGGAATCCTCAAACCCGAAGCCAAGACCCAGAATGAATGCTATTAAAACCCACCAAATTGAAACCTCCACTTTATCCCCCTTGCTCGTCCCTTAAATAGATTCCGAGGGATTCTAAGGCCACCAAAGGTCTACGAGGCCAATAAGCCACCACAGAAGCCCTGAAACAGCCAGCATTGCCAGTGCCGGCAGTCCACCCCCAAGCCACAGCCACCCAAGGCCACCGAATAGGGTTCCAAGCCAATAGATGGCCAACCATTCAATAACGATGGTTTTAACTTTTCGCGGTCGGCCCGCCGTTGGTCGAGTCTGCTTCATGTAGAGTAAATGGATTGCTCGCGCGACTGATCCATTTACTTCTACGGAGGTCAGTTATGGAACTTGAACACATGAACATTATTTTGCTGAACAAAAAATTTCTGTCCGAGGTCGGACTTAGGCTTTTAATTTATGCCCAACTTGCCCGTGAGGTCTCGGGCATAGGTAACGAAAAACGAATCGTATTTCTAAGCCGTCGCCGCATCTGCAAAAGGCTTTCAATATCAATGGGCGCCTGCCGTTCGGCCATCCGGCAACTCATCGGCTACGGCTTTATCATTATGTGCGACAGTCGTGGGAATAAGATCGAAGATTTCTCTTCTAATTATATTTTCATCAATCCAAAAGAAAAGCTCAATCACGATAAGATCAAATCTATTTTAGATTTGATCGAGAAGTCCAAACAGACAAGCGCGGGATCGGTGGATGATCGCGCGGTTGGACTGTTTGACGATATTTAGGAGAGGTGGAGATACATAAAGTATATCCAGAATAATTATTCTGGATTGCTATTAGGTGCGCGTGTCGTTTGATGACCGTGGAGCGTTGGTAAATCCATTTAACTTTGAAAGATGCAGTTCAATTTTTGTAATTGCGTCTCGAAAAAAAAGAAAGGAGCATTTTTATGAGCTTAAAAGAAAAGATAAACTGGTATCCGTTCGTTGAATTGCCTGACTACAAAATCCGTTACCTCATTCGTGATTCAGCAAAAGACCCTATCGCGGTTCTACGATTTGATGACGACGGAACACCTCATCTAAGGTATCTCAAGCCCATACCGCCGGGCCTTGAGATACCTATTCTGGACTTTGTGAATGACAGCCGAAAACTTCTTTTCGAACATTAGCTTGCATAGTGTTCTTTAACTTCACGACCAACAGCCAGGAAGCACCAGTTTACAAACTCTTCGTCAACTTCACGCATGATCACCGGCAGAAACGGCATCTCGATCCATTGTTTTTCTTTAGCCTCCGACCACTGACCCGCCGTCAACTGGGTGTGTCGCTCAACTGCCATGTTCGTCAAAAAACTACGGGCGAGGTAATAATCGTCCTTTCCGATTTTGGGCATGAGTTCGTGGTAGCGGTGCGGGAACAGGCTTTTAGCCGCGACCTTAATTTCCTCCATGTTGGGCTTTCTTGGAAACAGCTCCTTGATATGAAAGTCGTGTCGCATAGGATTGTAGCCGTTCTTTTTAATATCAAGTTCACGGTAGCGAGTTTCAATTTCGTGGTCGGACAGATGGACATAGTGAATATGGGGCTTGATCCAAGTTTTGACTGCAAACCCAATGTGCTTGATGATTCCCACAATCAACGTTTTCAAAGCGACCGCCACACAGATCATCAGCCATGCGCCTCCGATCATTGGAACCGCGACCATCAGTAACCCTGGTATTGCTATTAGTAATGTCGCTATCATAAAATCCTCCGTTCCTATCGCAGGCAACTAAACCCGCTTTTTTGCTTCCCTGATTTCGTGGTCTTCAATTTCGCGGGCGACCTGCATCACATCTTTGCGGATTTCTTTCATGATGAGGCCCAGTCCATACCAGAGATCGAGTTCATCCAGTTCCATTAGTTGATCGTCTTGCTGATTTTCAAGAAGGTGCTCAAGGGATTTAAGCTTGAAGCAACATTCTCGAAGTTTCACATAGTCTGGTTTCTTTGATTGTTTCATACCTTTGGCCCTCACTTATCGGTGCGTGTAAAGCGTTGCCGATTCAATTTTGACGTTCGCATCTGTTCCTACTGGCAACGAAACCGTGAAAGATGGAGTGTCGGTGTTGTATCCGAAATATCCAGAGAACGAATTGCCTGTGGGCTTAGAAATTGTAGCCGACCAAAAAGCAACATTCTGGTAATAGATTTTGCTTACTGCCGAAAAATAAACTGGATACTCCGTAACATTCATTCCGTCGTAATAGCCGTGAACCATGAGCGTTAAAGTAGAATCCGAAGAAATAATGTTATTGCCTGCGACCAAATTCACCGAAGACTGGTTGATGTCACCCGTAGTTGAATCAACCGTGATTTGCGTCCCGCCGGCTCCGCTACAAGTCAGCGCGGTATAGCCGGAACAATACGGCTGATTTTCCGTGGTGGAAGGGATGAATGTTCCTCCCACATTGGCGCAGGCATTTTGGTGCGAACCGCTCGCACTACCTCCACCATTGACATAAAAGTCAACTCCGCTCAGGCGACAAATATCGGCGGTATTGATCATGTTCGTTGAATGCCAAACCCCGCCCGCATTTGAACAAGCCACTGAGTTAGAAGGCACGGCATAATTAGAAAGCAAAGCATTGTTTTTCACACATTGGTTGCCGGAACTGCCTGTCGACAAGTTTTCAAATGTGGCACTCCCTGATGGGCTGGCGCCTCCGTCGCTGTTTTCTCCGCCACCACTTCCTCCGCAGGCGGTCAAACCAAAAACCAATAAAACTAAAATTGAAAGCCTCATAAATACCTCCTCAGGATTTGTTTTTTATTTTTTTGACCTTAATTTCAAAAGACCCAGAGAATAGTTCCGCCATCAATTCACCGATGAACTCACTTTTCTGCGAAGGCTCCTCCTGTCCGTAGAGCAAATAGAAAAGTGATACATGCAGAGACCGCGCGACCGCCATCACCGTTGAAATATCCCGCGGCTGACGATTGCTCCTCATGTGTGAGATCGTTGACAGCGGGACACCCGAAGAGAATGACAGTTCTTTGAGCGACAGCCCTTGCTCATTCATCAGCCGAATCAAAGTCGGCCCCATTTTTACCTCCAGCTTTTTATCCATCGTGGTCACTCCGTTCTTATCGTGAGCGAGTGAGCCGAAGTTCATGTCCTTTTCCCCAGAGAAAAACTTTTCTCTCTTGCGGCTACGAGGCAATGAACTTTCAAACTCACAAACGCCCATGAATAGATCCTGTCGCGCTTGGTTTTACTTGTACGCGCAAAAATAAAAAATCATTGCAAATCACCATAAGCGCTTGAGATCGCTGGCCGTGGAGCGCACCGTTTTGGGAACGGCGCAGTTCTTGATCGTTGGTTGCGCAAATCGCTGACGGGACGACTTCTCTAAAGAACAATTTTTTTCGTTAAAAATGCTGGTCGCAGAAATTATTAAAAATGCCGATGGGTGGCCGATTTTTAATAATTTGGACGATTGTTTTAAACGGCGTTAAATAGGCACAGGAAATCTCGGCATTGGCTGACCCACTTATGTTCGCCGAAAACTCCGCTACGGGCTTTCTGGAGCCGTTTAAAGCCATGCGGTTAGTTGAGGTCTGGGGTAGCTTGGACTTCGGTTTTAATAATTCGCATTTAATAATCGGCGTTGTAATAGCACAGGGTTATAAAAAACGCGGGAACGTCACAGGTCACTACGGCCAAAAAAATAAAAGCACCCATTGTTCAGGTGCTTCATTAAGTTTGTTCCATTTCAAGACATTTCATTTATAGGTCGTTATCAACATCAAAACCCGCGTCTTCCAGCGCGGACACTACGGCGTCCACGTCGTAAAAGTCGCCATCAATTTCTACCCAGCGTTTATCGGCCACGTTGTTACTTTTCTCATCGCAGCAGCAAAGGCGAAATGCGATAGGATCTATTTCCCGAACAATTGTGCCGTGATCGCGGGTAAAACTTCCCAGTAACTTTACTTCTGGGAAACATTCGTTGATTGTCTCCTCCGTGTAGTCCTCAACATTCACCGGACGCACTTCTAAGTTATCCAGTTGGCCTTTTGTTAGGCCCGTTAGTTTGACTGTGTTCATAACCTTACTCCTTTTCGTTTTAGTTTTGGCCCCCACCGTGAGTGCCGTTATTTTCTAAATAGGAAATTTTTTGAGTAGGCAGGCTTCTTTCCGCCGTTTTAATAAAAATAATTATTAAAACGGTTTTTTCCGTTCATCTTGTTTGGGTGGGCTGGACCGTTAAGCCAAAAAAAAGAAGCACCCATTGTTCGGGTGCTTCAGTCAATTTGTGTCATTGATTTAATCCTGATGAGTAGTGAGGTAACTAAATGCGATGGCCTAAACCACGAAGAAACTCCGTAGCCTCGTCTTGGCTTTTGTGCTTGTGAATTAGAAAGCGGTCGCCCATTGTTGCGTCATGGTGGCCAATTTTCACTTCCCAATGGTCAACGCGGTCGTAAACTACGAAGCTTGCATCAAATGATAAGCTCAACAGCTTTTCTCCATTGCCCTCAACAATTCTGCAAACTTTGTCACGGTCCCAACCGAAAGCTTTCGCGCTCATGGAGTAAATCCCTTTCGGGAAAACACGGTTCAAGTCTTTTGCAACCCATTGCCAATAGTCTTCGCCATATTCCTCCGCGTCCCAGTGGTTACTAAAAGCTAAAATTGGTTCCTCATTTTTATTGTTCATACATTCGTCCTTTCGTTTTGTTATGGCCCTCACTACGAGAGCCGTTACTTTTTAAATAGCGGTTTTTTAGGCCAACCGGATTTTTTCTGACCATTTTTTTATTAAAACGGTGTTTCCGATTTATGATTTTTGAATAGTCCACTTTATTAGCGGCCCATCAGTGCTTTTTTTTTAAACGCGACCAAACCACCTGGCAGCTCAATTCGTTTGCCATCACAGCTCAAGAGCTTATCCATCAGGTCTTGTCGTTCATTGGTGACTGTGTAGCCGTATTTTTCGCAGCTAAAATAGCGGCAAACGATATGCTTAATGCGGTCTTCGCCAAAATCTCTTACGAAATCGTCAAGAGTAAAGCCAGACATCAGGTCTGTGACGTAATCCAGCTGTTCGTCGTAGCTCATTTTTAGAAATACCTCATCGCCAACGATGGTTTGTTCATAGTCGTCGCGTGCCAGCTCATAGAGTTTTTTAAAAATGTCATCCACGTCGTCATTACGAAGTCCCAACTTTATGTCATCCCATGAAATATCAGTAACTTCTTGAGCGCGGCAGTCTTCTTCCAATTCGTCAGCAAGATGTAGAGCAAGAGCTGATAAACCAAAGGCGCCTATGACCTTGTAGTAGTGGTCGGTCAAAATTAAGTCCGCCATGACATCACCATTACCGTCGTCATTGTCAGCGTCGTCTGCCGTGAAGTTCTCAATGAACATGCTGACTATTTCTTGTCCTTGATTTTCTGGGAGGTTCATTAGGTGGGCGATATTCAAACAAGTATTGTAGTGAGCATCGGTCCACCCATGGTCTTTCGCTATTTTTTGGATTTTAGTCGCATGAACGACCAGGCTATCAACTTCACCTACGTTTCCGTCTTGAATTGCTTTGTCTATCGCTTTCCGCTCATCATGCTCACCCAGATATGACGTCAAAAGAGCTTCTTCAAGCGGCTTGGTTTTTTTCTTGCTCATATCAAGCCGCCTTTCTTTTTTGGTTTTGTGTTTTTGATTTTCTGTAATTTTCCGTTTCCACAACCATGCCCAGTTGAGAAAGATAATCTAAACGCTCACCCAATAAATCACCGCCATATACAAAGATGACTGAGCCGAACATGGCTTGCTTTTTGTTGATGGTTTCATTGTGAATAAGGCGCTGTTTTAGAAAAACAATATGAGTGGCACCTTCGCAGAATCCACGGAACCATTTACTTTCTGGCGTCCATGCGGGAACCAAAGAGAAAATAGGTTGGCCGTTTTGTTTGTATTCCGCCGCCATTTTTTCCGCCCACGCTAATAATCCATTTTTATCGTTGTAAGGTGGATTGACAAAGACGCCATGGCCGCTACTGACTTCCCATGACTTTTTGAGAGCATTGTCTTTTTTGGTCAGTATTCTTTTAAACTTGTGAACCAAGTTTGCTTCCGAACCGGTAGCCGCGTCCAGCTCAAGCGGATACACAAAGTTTAAAAAATCCACCAACCACTTAGGCGTCATCTGATGGTTTTTCTTGTCTTTGGTTTTCCAGCCTTCAATTGTTTCAAACAATTCTTTATCAGTAGAAGGCTCTACTTTAGTAAAAATAGGCGGCGGTGTAACTGAACCGCCTTTCACCAACGCCAATTTCTTTTTTGGAGTGCGGTTTGATTTTTCTACTAAGTCTTGCGTCCCGCCAGAAAAACGCGCACCTTTCATTTGCGGCTTTTGGTCTTGAGCGGCAGTTTCATTTGCCGCAACTTTTGGAGCCTTGGTCTTTTTGTTGGCTTTCAGCTTAGCTGTAACTTGTGGAGCTTTGCTCTTTTGGGTGGCTACGGCTTTCTTATTTTTTTGCGGTGGCGCTGGGTCAATTCTCTTTCCAGAGTTTTTAGTAACCCGCACGCCCTTATCCCACAATGTCAGTGAAACAAGGATTTCTTTGAATAGCTCACGGATTACCGGAACTGGGACGGAGTTCCCCAGCTGTTTGTAACTTTCAGATGCAGACGCCGTGAGTTTGTAGTTGTCTGGAAAGCCTTGAAGCCTTGCGCATTCCCGTGGGGTGAGTTTGCGTAAGTGAACTTTTTTGGTATTTCCATCTTTATCCGTCAAATCATACACGCCACGGTTTTTAGGTGCGCTCTTTTCAAGGGGCACCGCCACAAGATTTTTTAGCAGTGATGATGTTGACCGCAAGATGGTGTGCGTGGGTTTAGCAGGGTCAATGATTTCAAAGCCAAAGTTATCGCCATTTTTGTCATAGCGGTCTTTTGCTTGAACCAGCGTATCTATTTGCTCTTGGCTAAGGAAATAGTTTTTGTGAACGGAGTTTTCTAAAATCTCACCACTTGCCGCCGCAAGAACGGTTGGCTTTGGAAAACTGAACGGAACATTCTCACGGAAAGCCACAATGAAAAGTCTTTCACGGGCTTGCGGCACACCATAGTGAGATGCTTTTATAACTTGGTGGTGAGTGTAGTAGCCACGGGAATGTAGTTCTTTAAGAACGGTTTTTAATCCACGGCCACCATTGGTGGTAGCCATGCCTTTTACATTCTCAATGAAAAGAACACGGTGTTCCGGGTGGGCGTCCGCAATTCTAAAAACGTCATAGATAAGTTGCCCACGGTTATCTTTGAGACCTTTGCGTTTGCCTTGAGTAGAAAAAGATTGGCACGGTGTTGAAGCCGTCAACACGTCAAAGTTAGGCACCGTGTCCGCTTTAAGTTGAGTAATATCCCCAAATGGGCAATCACCAAAGTTGTCCTGATAAGTGGCAATGCAGTGTTTATCAATTTCACTTGCGGCTACCACCTTAAATCCCGCTTGTTCAGCACCTAAACGGGTGCCGCCGATTCCGGCGAACGCTTCAAAAATTGTGAGCGGTTGAACGTTGCCGCCATTTGGCTTTTTGTGTTTCACCCACCGCAATGCCTTGAACCAGCTTGCCGCTTGAGTGCGGGTGTTTTGGATTTGTTTAAAAATCCAATTCCGCACCTGATTAAAAAGTGCGGTCAGTATTAACACCCATTGCGCGGTATTAATTTTTGTTGGTGCTACCTGAGTAGCGGTTTTCTTTTTAGAACGGGACTTGGTTACAGTTTTTGATTTCATATTTGCCTCCTAAGGGCAAAGTAAGAAATCGAGGCTGACGCACGGACGAGGCTTGGCTGACAGATGGCGGACAGCTAAAAAGGGAAAGGATTTCTGATGGTTGAAGACCACAGATCTTTTAAAAAAGAACATGCGCGAGAGCGCCTGTTCAATAAACTGTATTTAAAATGGCAAACCGCGATTGGCTAAGTGTGATTAGCTCGCACGGTTTTTTGATTTTGGCGGGAGGGCCTTTGAGGTCTTGGTTTTATCGATGATTTTTTGAGCTTGCTTGTGATCAGAAAAATCATCTTCGCCCGGAATCCATGCTGTATTGATTCGATACATTCCGCGCTCAAGGCTAACGATAAACTTATTCCATAACGGATGACGGGCGAAAATATCGCTACTGACTTTCAGTGGAGTTTTGCGGGTGTCTCCCACGGAGGGATAGAGATCGACAATCATGTCCGACGGGGTATCAGGATTTCCGCCTTCGTGCCGCGAATACAGCAATTTTACGGCAAGGGCTTGGTCTTCTGAAAAATTGCTGATCAGCCTCCCATCAAACTTCAATGATCGAAATCGGCTATCAAATGCGAACGGTGAGTTTTTAACTTTATATTCGGCAAGCCCCAGCTTTGCGATCTGACCATCGTTAAATCCTAAATTAAGTGTCGGTGAGGTGCGCTCCCCAGACAATTCCTCACTTTCAAGGCGGAGGAGTTTCGCCAATAACGCATTGGCATCCTTTGCTTGGCTCAAACGGCTCATAATCTCGTTAAGGGCTTTCTTGTTTTGGCGAGACACCTGAATAGTAATGTGATCAATCCATTGGCCATCCAAAGAGGAATTGAGTTCACGATCAAAATTATTAAAAAAAGCTTCCTGCGCTTCAATCGCCTGCGCCCAATAATCTATGGCGTCGTTAAATGAGCGAGATTTATCGCCAATACTGTTTTGATAAAAATTGAGGCCGAAGACGGAGTGACCGGAAGGAAGTTTTTTGAGGAAAGGGGCGAGCTTGATTTGCGTCTGTCTTAAACAGCCCGTGTCCGTCTCAAACGCTACTGAAGCGATAAAAAATAAAATGTCGTCGATGGAGCCATAAGATGGCCCCTCCGTTGCGCTGACTGGTGGCGGATTAGATTCGTCATATTCAACATAGTCCACAGACATCGCGTGCTCTTCGCGTACTTGCTGGTCGATGTGAAAAAACGCTTTAAAGTCATCACCTTCCGGATCAAACGATTTTAATAGTAGTTCAGACAGGGATTTATAGATCCCATCAATCCCATTTTTTTGTAATGACTCGATAGCTACGCTTGTTGTTCCCAGTAAAAACTCAAACAGCTTTTCCCGCAATTGGCGAACGCCAACAGTTTGACCCTCAAGCACCACGCCCCATTCTTTTTCGCTAAATAAATCCCTATATCGGTACGGAGCTAAGTCATCGCATATATTCGCGGCTGGCGTATGCTCATCGCATTCAATTTCCGCTCCCATCAGGTCGTGAAATGACTGCGCTAAAAGAGTGCGGGGAATGAAGTGGTTGAAGCAAGAAAAAGAAAAGGGACTTTCCGTGTAGCCTTTTGAGACAAATTCTTCGCGGTGCTTTTTTAAAAAATCACGATACTTATTGAGAATAACGACCAGCTCTTGCTTTGAATAAAAAGGGGGCTGCGTTTGTTTGAGGTTGAGCGCTGTCGCGTATCGGACTTTCAGCTTTGGAAGTGGGCTGGAGAAGAAGTCCACCAATTGCTCTTTTGACAATACCGCCGCGGCTTCATCCAAATCTGGAAAGAAAAAAAGCTCTCCACTAAAACCATGTTGTTTTACCTGCGGAACCCAATAGTCAGGTTTTTGATCAGTCAGTTCGGCCGTTTCCCGCAAAACCAGTTCAACCCATGACGGTTCCAATTGATAAGCCTCGGCGATCCTTGCGGCCTCCGCAGAAATAAACTCCTCGTAGCGAACGGCAAGTTCGTCATCTTTCAGCATCTCAAAAATATCCATACCTTAAAAGTTTAAGCGAAGTACCCACCCCCTGTCGCGCAAGACCGCTACCGCTTTGCGGATTTAGCCCCTTGGTCTTGTTCCGCGCATAAATCAAATCCCAACACCACAAAACCCATCAGCCATCTGTCAGCCGTGCCTCGTCCGGCTGTCAGCTTCGTTTTCCTATCCTGCCCCCATGGCCACCCGCTGGACCTAATGCGGTCCGCCAAGGCCTGAACCCAAAACCAAAGGCCGCACCCAGCCTTTTCGCCTGCCCCTTAATTTTCAGTATTTAGAGCAAAAAGTGGATAGACCGTCTCCTTGCCAAGGCGAAGGCCGCCGGTTTGAGCCCGGTCACCCGCTCCAATTTACCAATAATTGAAATATGTCGCGTGGATGGGGGCATCTAATAATCCGCTAACCCATCGGAACTCTTTTGTTTTATGAATTGACACGCCAGAAAAAAGTACCTGCCTAGAAGGCTCTGTGGCAGGTTGTGTAGCTATGAAAATAGCTCTTTTCCATGATAGTGTGTTACCTCCCAAAAACTATGGTGGCATTGAAAGAATAGTTGTTTCGTTGGCCCGAGAGTACACACGCCTTGGACACGAAGTGTTGCTCGTTTGCCGTGAAGGTAGCCAAATAAAAGACTACGAAACAATGACTGTTCCCGCCGGCACGGAGCCACAAGAGCTCCCCACGGGAATTGACTTTTATCATAGTCATCAGCCTCTTCTAAAAAAACCTAAAACACCTTTTTTGGTTACGATTCACGGAAACGGTCACCCCCATGAAAAATACTTTGCTAACACAAATTTTTTGAGCGCGAGTCATGCCCGCAACCATAACGCCAGATTCTTCGTTTATAATGGTGTCGACCCAGATAGGTATCCTTTTACCGAAAAGAAACAAGATTACTTCGTGTTTTTAGCCCGAACAACTTGGCGTGTGAAGAACGTCAAAACTGCTATTGCATGGGCTAATGATTTAGGCGTCAAGCTTGAGATCATGGGCGGCAGTGGAATCTCGAGACTCAACATTCACTACAACGGACTTGTTGATGAAGATCAAAAATTAAAACTACTTGCGGGAGCTCGAGCACTGATTTATCCGACGAACTGGGATGAGCCATGCGCCGCAGCTCCGCTAGAAGCGCTAGCTTGTGGAACGCCGGTCATTTCGACCGCCAATGGGTGTATGCCAGAGCTCCTACGAGACAACACGGGGGTGGTCTGCCACAACTACGACGAACTCATGTCTGCCGCAGAAGAAGTCTCAAAAATCTCCCCGCTCTCTTGCCGTAAATCGATTGAGAATTATTTTAGTCTTAAGAGGATGGCGCAAGATTACTTAAAGTTATTTGAGAAAATTCTCAATGAAGGCGAACTAGATCAGAAGCCAAAATACAAATTTAGTAAAAACTCCGCTAAAGCGCTATTTAAGCCAACCCTTTGGAACCGTATCCAATACGGTTTTACTGGCAAGATATAAATCGAAAAGCAGACAAAGGGCTCCGAAACTACCTCATTTCGGTGGACACATTGCTTTAACAGCTATTGAACTAGAGTCGCCTTGGTACCCTCTTTAACTTTATAACCGGCGCTTTCGATAGCTTTTGCCACCGCAATCTCATCAAAAGCCGCACTCGCTTTATGGGTTACAATGGCCGTATTTGTTTTATAGTCAGCCTTAACCGATTCGACAAATTCAAGTTCAGAGACTTTTTTCTCAATATTTGAAGAGCAACCGCCGCAGGTCATCCCTTCAACCTCGAATTTGTAGGTTTGGCCCGCCTGGCCGGGCGCCGAGACGCCAAAGCACATTAACAAAAAGAAAAAAAGCTTCCTCATTCTATCGCCCTCAAATTGATTAAGTGTGACTGATTACTTGTAGGCTACTAAGTTAAACTCAAACTGCACCGAAATCAACGAAGCACAATCCTCAAAAGTTCATCCCCTGAGCTTTGATTAAGTGGACTAAGTAAAACTCTAACACCGAGATCGACAGGGCGTAGTCCTCAATAAATACAAGAATTCGAGCTTTGCGATTGCAGCCACTACATAAGGCGAGAATAAGATGATGCAGCGTCCCCAATTCACGTAGGGGTACTTCTGTCGTATGAGTTTCGCTAAGCTCCTACCTATTATGAAACATCACATCTTTTTTTCTATATCCCAGACGCCTGTCGGTGGAGTTCTGCCCCCTGAAAATGAGATGTGGAATAACTTTTTCAGTCAAGTTATTGAAGCCGATAAACTGGGCTTTGAATCTGCCTGGATAGCGGAGGCTCATCTTTCTAGTGAGGTTCAGAAACAAAATAAGAACCCAGTTATACCCCATTGGCAAGGTGAGGTGGGGCTTAACACGGATATCTTCCAGCTTGCCCGAGAGGTGTTTGCCCGCACAGAAAGAATCGAAGTTGGCTCGGCCATTTTAAATCTACTTTGTAACGGTGGACCAGTTGCACACGCTGAAAGATTGGCAACTTTTTTATCTCTTCATGGTTTGAACCCAAACGAAAAACGCAAACTGAATCTTGGGTTCGCAGCAGGTCGGTTCGATTTTAATAGCCGAGCCACCGGAGTTGTACCGAGAAATGGTCTAGAAGAAAGTTTTTGGCCCATCTACAAGAACAAGTTTTTTGAAGAAGCTACTGAAGTTTTCTTAAGGCTGTTTCAGGGGGAGACATTGTCCAGTCAAGACATCCCCCAACGAGTTATTACAAAAGACGATTTTTTGTCTGAAGGTGATTGGCAATCGTTTCGAATTTCAAATCCGCTCATTAGCGAGACTCATCAAGTAGAAAGAAGATGGGATTTTGAAAAGATTCAGATTGTGCCCAAGTCTTATCGGCGAGAGCTGTGCCAGCTCTATATTGGCACCCACAATCCACGACTTCAAACCTGGGCCAATGAGTTTGCCCCGGTACGCGTTTTTAATCTTTCTATCACTCAGCCAGAAATCATCGATCAAACTCATGAACGAATGTTAAAGTCTTACAACCAAAACGGTGGCCCATGGCTTCGCGAATACATGCCAAGAACCACGTTCGTATTCGTACACGCAGATAAAAAACTAACAGACAAACAAAATTCAGCAAGGGCTCACGAAAAGGCCGAGCTTGCCTTGAATGAGTATTGGAAAGCCCTCGAAGGGACAATCAACTCCAACAAAGTGAAGTCTGCAGCAACAAATGCCCTAGTTGGTAATCCTCAAGAAGTTGCAAATCAGATATTAACGAGATTTCATCCATCTGATACCTTAATGTTATGGTTTGATTTTTTCAATCACGATTGTAGCGACGTCATTGAGATGATGGATGTTTATCAAAATCAAATTAGGCCCATGGTCGAAAGCAAGAATAGGTGAATGTTGTGCCCAAATTACTAGTTACGCGAAATGGTGTAAAAGAGTGCGAAATAGAATATTCTGTACATTGGTACGCTAAGACTCGTAGAGGAGAGATATCGTCTACTAACTCACACAGAGAAGACCCAGTCGTATACGGTAGAAGTACTTTTAAACCACTTATGATTAAAGCTTTGGTTGAAGATCTCGAGGATCTTTCAATTGCACAAAAAGCAATCTGCGTTTCAAGTCATTCGGGAGATCGCGAGCATCTACAGTGTGCTCAGTCGGTACTTCCACATTCACTATGGGACCACTTAAACACTCCCCCAAGCTTGCCACTTAAGCCCATCGTTCAAAAGCCCATTCGCCCAACAAAATGGTTTCATCCCTGCAGTGGCCAACACTCAGGCCTGCTGTGTGCTTTTAAAAAACGTGGATGGTCAACTCAAGACTATCAAAGCCCGGAGCACCCTTTTCAAGGGGAGTACTTTCAAGTATTGAAAAATGCCATCGGCCCCTCGTTTAAACCCCACAGAGTCGCTATAGACGGATGTGGTCTGCCCACTTTTGCCCTTAAATTATCCGAAGCTGCGAAAGCCATGCAGTTTTTGGCAGAGACGAAAAATCAAGACTGGATATGGAAGGCAATGACCACAAAACCCGAAATGGTGGGCGGACCTGGCCGAATCGACACTCTTATCATGCAGGCAACGAAAGGTTATGTTGCCGCGAAAGAGGGAGCAGAGGGGCTACTTGGAATTGCTTTGTCGAGCCAATCCGACGAAGAGCCAACATCGCTAGGTGATGCAAACCACTTTTCGGCGGGCATCGCTATTAAACTTCACCACGGAACCGACTGGTTACATCTTCACTTCATTGTACATCGACTCTTTTCTGAAATTGGAATTTCGCTACCTGTGCCCCCGATCGATCGATTGAGGGATTACGAATATGCAGATTATGTGTTTGACCAAGAAGCTATAGAAGCCATTGGCTCAATTGCTCTTCTGATGACGGGCGTTAGTACAAGTCGCGTAAGACCCCAGGATGTCGCGCAGGGCGCTGGCACTAGTGAACACAAAGAATTTGAGAAGAAGTGGGCCAAGTCTTGGACTCCCTAGTTGCCTACGACATTTCGCCGGCGTTGCATGACGGCATTGCCGTTTGGCCGGGTGACAGGGCCTTTAGGTACACTCAGAGCTTTTCGATCAGCCAAGGCGATCATATAGATTTAGGGTCCATAGACTCAACACTTCATGTGGGTGCCCATGCTGATGCCCCCTCTCATTATCAAAGAAACTCGGCCTCTATAGACGAAGTGTCGCTGGATTATTATTTTGGGCCGTGCCAAGTCATCACTATTGAAAAGGCCTGCTCGAACGGGCGGATTTTACCTGAACATATTGAGGGTAAACCGATTTCTACCGCTCGAATTCTTCTAAAGACGAATTCATTTTCGACTCACGACAAATTCAACGAGTCATTCTTTTCACTCAGTCCAGAACTTGTAAAATACTTTAGCCTAAAGGGAGTTTGCCTCGTTGGCATTGATACCCCGAGCGTGGATCCGTTTGACGACAAAGTGCTGTTATCACACAAAGAAATCCTCAAGCTGGGCATGCGCAATCTCGAGGGAGTGATTCTGAGTGATGTCCCTGATGGAAGCTACTGGCTCTCAGCCCTTCCTTTAAGGCTGAAGGGTGCGGATGCATCTCCGGTACGTGCGGCATTATTTTCGATGAACCACATGAAAGATTCACTTCTTTCGCTGAAAGACTTTTAGGAGACTTTGATGCAACATGATCTCACTTATGCAACTTATTTGAAAACTGATGAGCTACTTGCGCTACAAAGTCCCCTTTCTGATGAGCCAGAACATGATGAGACGCTGTTTATTGTGATCCATCAAGTGTATGAGCTTTGGTTTAAGCAAATGCTCCACGAGGTTTCACTTCTTCAAAATTCTCTTGAATCACAAGAGCGAACGCTAGCCCTTAAAACCATGCACCGCATGCTCACGATCCTTAAAACTATGGTTGCTCAGGTAGATATTCTAGAAACCATGACTCCCCTTTCATTTGTGTCGTTTCGAGATAGACTAAAGAATTCGAGCGGGTTTCAATCTTCTCAATTTCGCATGTTTGAAGTAAAGCTCGGCAAGAGAGACACACGAACCTTTTCAAATCTCGCCGATAATTATCGAATCCAGATCGAAGAGCAGTTATCAAAGAACACCCTTTGGGATTCTTTTTTGAAACATCTTTCAGATTGTGGAATTAAAATTTCACCAACCTCACTTCAGAGAGACCGCAACAAGGCTATTGAACCTGATACAGCCCTACAAGAAACTCTTATAGATATTTACAAGAAACACCCAGACCTAGCTGAAATTTGTGAAAGAATGGTAGACTTGGACGAAGGACTTCAAGAGTGGCGATACAGACACGTAAAGATGGTCGAAAGAACAATTGGGGTTAAAATGGGAACCGGAGGTTCTCCGGGAGCCGCTTACTTAAAGACGACATTGTTTACTCCACTTTACCCAGATTTGTGGGATATCCGATCTCGCTTTTAGTCCCATTTTCAATGGTTTTTGAGACGTCTAGCTAACGGGCAAGATATTGCGGGCCCGCTCGGAATAATTCGGAGCAAAGACAGTCCCTAGACACTCTTGTAGGAAAGATTGACTACCTGGCACCTTCACCTTAAGATAGATGCTATTCCATCAAGTGAGGTCATCTATGTATGTTTTAGACGCGAAGCGAATTCCATTTTGCAAATCATTTTCTCAGTACACCGGCGTTTCAAATCAAACACTCATGACTCACACATTAAACACACTAGTTAGCTCGGCGAAGCTTCAGAATGAGAGAATTGGTGATGTGGCATTGGGCGGGGTGATGATGTCACCAGCCGATTGGAATCTAGCAAGAGAATGCGTGCTCGGAACAGAACTTTCTGCAGACACACCAGCTTACAACGTTCAAAGGGCCTGTGGCACGAGTGTCGAAACGGCATGGCAACTTTCGCTAAAAATTCGCCAAGGACAAATATCTAGCGCCATCGCAGGTGGAGTTGATACCAACAGTGACTTCCAAGCTACCTTTCCAAAAAGTTTTACAAAGAAGATGCTCCAAGTTCAGGGCGCAAAAACATTGGGCGCAAGAATTGCCGCCTTCTCAAAAATAGGATTAGCCGATCTAAAGCCACAGTTCCCTGGGGTCGTCGAGCCGCGAACCGGTTTAACAATGGGGCAACACACTGAGCTCATGGTAAAAGAATGGAACGTCGGGCGCCAAGAGCAAGATCAACTCAGCTATGAAAGCCATATAAAAGGGGCAAGAGCCTACAAAGAAGGCTTCTATGATGACCTAGTTACAGAGTTTATGGGAATTCAAAAAGATCTGATTCTACGAGGCGACACGACTCTTGAAAAACTTGCTTCCTTAAAACCGGCCTTTGATAAGTCTGGCAAAGGAACGCTTACCGCCGGTAACAGCACCGCTCTAACAGACGGAGCTTCTGCCATCTTACTTGGAAACATGGAGTTTGCGAAGTCCAAGAAGCTCGAGCCATGGGCCGAGTTAGTCGATTTCGAAGTTGCAGCTGTAAATTTTGTTGGAGGTGCCGGGTTATTGATCGCTCCAGCTATAGCCGTCAGTCGCATGCTCCAAAGAGCTAACCGCTCACTTCAAGATTTTGACTACTACGAAATTCACGAAGCTTTTGCCGGACAAGTTCTTTGCACATTAAAAGCCTGGGAAGATCCAGAATATTGCCGAGTCACATTAGGTAGAGACAAACCTATGGGCTCCATTGATCGCGATAAGATGAATGTGAAGGGCGGAAGTGTTGCCATTGGGCATCCTTTCGCTGCCACCGGCGCAAGAATCATCGGAAGCTTAGCAAAGGCCTTAAGAGGCAATCCCAATAAATATGGCCTCATTTCGGTGTGCACGGCAGGCGGGATGGGAATTACAGCTATCGTGAAGGGCGTATAAGCTGCGACGACACATACAGCTCGCATCTTGTTACAAAACCCTTAATGGGCGACCTTCTTGCGATAGGACATCAGACAAGGAACAACGAACAGAACAAACGCGGTCGATACAAAGATACCACCAATAATAACAAGAGACATTGGTATCCGAGTTTCGCTGCCAGCCCCCCAGTTCAGGGCGCCTGGCAATGCAGCCGCAATCGTGGAAAACGCCGTCATCAAGACGGGTCGCAACCGCTGGCTGCTTCCTTTTTCGATAACTTGTTGCCAACTTAAATTCTCATCAGAATGAGACAATTGCCGGATCACTTCGACAAGCAAAATGCTTCCTTTTAACCCCAAGCCAACTAACAAAACGATCCCGATAAAGCTAAAAAGGTTAAGGGTTTGCCCCATTCCGGCCAATGCGATAAACGCGCCAATCAAAGAAAACGGTACGGCTATCAAAGCGATGAGTGGATCGACAAAACTGTTAAACTGAGACGCTAAAACCATGTAACTCACGACGATACCTAAGAGTAGAGTAAATATAAGCTCTCGAAACGACTCCTCGAATAATTCAGATGATCCAGTAAAAGCTGTGTAGTTAGGTGTTTTAATGATGTCGTTTGAAATCTCTCGAATCAGCTTCATCGCTTCATCTTGAGTCACACCCGTGGGATTTGCTGAGATGTTAATCGCTCGTTGTCGGTTATCTCTCGTAATTCTAGGAATTGATTCGCCCTCTTCTATTTTAACTAGACGTGAAAGGTCAACCAGCTCCCCACGATCGTTTCGGACTCTCATTTTTTCAAGAGCTGTTGTATCTTGTCTTAACTCCCTAGGTAGCAACATATATACGTCAACGAGTTTCCCTTCGTAGCTTAGATCACCGACGCGCGCGCCTCCGTAAAGTACTTGCAAGATTTCACTAATTTGTATGGCTTCAACTCCGAGCTGGCGCGCCACTGTCCTGTCAGGAATGATTCGAACCTCATTCAGCCCCTCGACTTCGTCTCTACGAATATCTGTAAACTTACCCGACGATTTTATAGCATCTTCTAGTTGTTTTGAAATTTGACGTAAGTCTTCCCATGCGGGCCCTTTCACTGCTAACTCAATCCCGTATCCGCCTCCGATAAACGACACACTCGAAGAGGCCCTCACAAACCCTCGAAGTCCGTCTATGTTAGAAATTTCTTTTCGAAGTTCATCTGCAATGTCCTTGCTGCTGAGGCCACCAGCCCCTCTGTGGCGCTGTTCTTTGAGAGTAACAAAAGAAAAAGCAGTATTGCTCTCACCGCCTCCAAATCCACCAACAGTTACGTAGAAACGATCAATGTACTCTTTGCTTGCTAAAACTTCTTCGAACTTTTTTACCTTACCATCGGTCCAAGCAAGTGAAGATCCGGGAGCTGTTTTTAGTTGCAAAAAAAGTCTCGACTCATCAACGTCCGGCGCCAACTCCTTAGGCACATAGAGAGCCAACATTCCGCCAATAGCCAGCACTAACGTGGCAAACAAAAGTACAATCTTGCGGCGGCCTAACGCCCAATGAAGAGCACTACCGTAACTCTTCGTCAAAGATTCAAGCCACCGCTCAATCGCCTTTCCAAACTTTGAAGTTCGCTGGCTGGTTCCCATGAATTGTGAGCATCGCATCGGAGTTAGAGTGAGAGCCTCAAGAGCTGAAATAAGCACGGCCACGGATATTGTGACAGAAAATTCAAACAGAAATCTGCCGATAAGGCCGCGGACGAAGGCAACAGGTAAAAACACCGCTACCAAACTCAATGTGGTTGCTAGTACCGCCAGCATAATTTCTTTACTACCCTTCAATGAAGCCGTTACCCGATCTTCACCGAGCTGTCTGCGGCGAGTGATGTTTTCTAAGACAATAATTGCATCATCGACGACGACACCAACTGCAAGAGATAGAGCAAGCAGTGTAAGTGTGTTCAAAGTAAAACCGAACGCGTTCAAAATGATGAAGGATCCCAATATTGATGTGGGAATGGCCAACAACACGTTGATCGTCGAGGAAAGGTTTCCTAAAAAGAACCAGCAGACGATTCCAGTAAAAAGTGATGCCAAAATGAGAGTTAGAATAAGCTCATGAACCGACTCTTCAATAAAGGGTGTACTATCAAACGAGACAGAGAGACTGACACCTTCGGGTAAGATTTTCGTAATTTCCTCTGCCCGTTCCTTTACCCTATTTGCCACTTCAACAGTATTGGATCCTCTCTGTTTCCTAATTCCAATTCCAATTGCAGTTCGGCCGTTGAAACGAGAGATTCTCGCTTTGTCGATCAAGCCATATTCTGTATTCGTCACTTCTGACATCATTGTAGGCCGATAATTTGGTGAACCACCTCTTTTTTGAACGGGCAATCTACCAATATCACTCAGGTCCGTGACCTCGCCCAAAAAGCGTAATTGACGTTCTGTCTTTTCGTTTTCAATTGTGCCCGCCGGAAGCTCGAGGTTTTGTCTTTGAATTGTACTTCTGAGATCTTCAATAGACAGTTCCAGATTCTTCAGTCGATCCAGTTTTGGTTCGATGTTAATCGCCGGGTCGGAGTAGCCACCCAGTATGACCTCAGCCACCCCAGATATTACCGTGAACTGATCCCTCAATCGGTCTCTGACAAGTTCCGACAACTGCATATCCGATAACGAATCAGAGTTCACCGACATCCAAAGAATCGGCCGATCATTGGGATTCGATTTTCTCACGGAAGGTGGCTCTACGTCTTGAGGTAGGCGCGACTGGACTCTGGCCAATTGCGTTTGAACTTCTTGAACGGCGATATCAATGTCCTTTTCAAGATCGAACTCTAAACTTATATCTCCCCCGCCAGGCGCTGCCGAGGAGGTCATGCGCCGAATCCCAGCGATAGCTACGAGACTACCCTCAATCGTGTCGATAAGTTCCCGTTCGATGACCTCGGCTGTGGCTCCTCTATAGTCGATAGAGACGTTTACATTCGGGTAATCAACGTCAGGGTTTTGTGCAATCCCAAGCCTAGTGAAGGACACATAGCCGAAGATGATCAAAAACGACATGATCATCCAAGCAAATACGGGATTGCGAATGGATATTTCTGGTAAGTTCAATAATCCCCCGTTGCAGCGGCGCTAATAGCATTCCATTCGAAAGTCAAAAGAGACAGGTCCAGGGTCGACTGCAAGTAATCGCGCTTCACTTGCCAGTATTCTCTTTCGTACTGATTGACCTCAAGAAGCGGAATCGCACCCGAAAGGTACTCGCGCTCCTTCATCTGGTAGGCTTTAGTCATGAGTACACTTGCTTTTTGATATCGTTCATTGGCTTGCTTAAGCTGTCGATATTGCCGAATCAAGCCTTTAAGCTTCTCAGTAATTTCTCGCCGGAGTAGTTCATAGTCGCGCTCAAGTGCAACTTTAGTGTAGGCTTCTTCTCTTGTGGCGCTCATTACCGTCATTCCAGAAAACAGCGGAATCGTAAGTACCAACGAGATATCCCATTTCGAATCAGCAAGAATACCCGGCCTCTCCAGATAGTAGTTCCCGGAAAGCTCCAGTGTCGGCCAATGACCACTGCGAGCAATATCAACAGATTCTTGCTGTGCCTGAATCCGCTTATTAAGAGCAAGAAGAGACGGATGCGAGGTTACGATTGCCTCAACTGCATTTTCAGACGGTGCCTTAACCACATTCGCTGACTCATACTGCGGCACCTCTTGCTCAAATCCCAAACGGCTTCTCCACTCAATCAGTTTCAAATCATGATTAACTTCGTTAGCCTGCGTCTGAGCTGAGATTGTTTCTAGTTGAGCTTGCGTGAGTAAAAGCTCCGACGGCGCGAACCTCCCGATACGAACTTTGTTTCTCATGGTTTGATATCGACTCTGTAGGGTTCCTTGAATATCTTTCGCAATCTCAGTCAGTCGGTTCAGATAGAAGGTCTCAATATGCAGCTTTCCAACTGAAATCTTCTCGTTGAGCTTTACAGCCGCGAGGTCGTGTTCAGCTCCTTCTAAGTTGTGCTTTGTTTGCTGTAAAAAATCCCATTCCGCTCCTCCCATAAAAATCGGCTGGGTGGCTGAAAAGGCACTGGTTCTTTGCTCCTGCAGGCGAAAAGCTCTTGGGATTTCGCTTCCTGGGGCAGCAGGCGGTATATCCTGACGCTGCCACTGCTTGCGGAATTCGATGGTAGGAAACAAAGCTCCTCGGGCTTTGTTGTGGGACAGCTCAAGTCTTGATTTGATTGCCGTTTGTCTGCCGACAGCCTCACTTCGCTCGATTCCCTTCTCGACTGCGGTCTCTAGGGGCACTGTTTTCGCCAACAGTTCAACACATATGAGAGGCGATATCGGGCTCACGAGTAAGATGGCAATCAAGTTACGCAATAGTCCAAATGTGAAGGGACCAGCTAAAGCTCTTGAAATTAGTTTTTCATTGCCCACTACTGCATTTCCAAAGTCTAATGTTTCCATATGGCACACATCGTAATTTTGGAGCCGGATTCCAGAATTCGCCAACAAATTAAAAAATGGCTCCTCGAAGTTGATCCCGGCCACCAGATAACAGAATACAGTTCCGAGCTGAATTGGAAACAAATACATTCTGAAACCAATACAAAGAGCAGCGCAGCGAAATTGACCTCACCTGTTAATTTGTTCATTTCAGCCGTTTATTCTCTAGAAGAGTCCGCGGTTGACTGGACCGTGTTCCTTCACGATTGGCTAAGAGGGCGTCAGCTGTTTCCATCTGAAGAACAACCGACAAGACATATTCTGTTGAAATATGAAGACGACGGAATCGAAAAAGGCGAGCTACAAAATCCTCTCGTTGACGATCTTATCTACATCCCGCTAGATCAACAGTTGTTTCTGCAAAAGGTCTACATCTGTCTTAATCTACCTAAGAAAACATCTGCTCAGTTTCTCTATGACAATGCCACAAAGTTAAAAATAGAGATGTCAAAGAAAACATCTATCGATCGACTCTCAGAGTTCGGACTCGCTATATTTAATCCAGTGCCAATTACGAAGCGAGTAGTGGGTCACTTTTTTTTGAAGCTTCCCCACATGAACGAGCCTATTTCGCTTTTTGGCAAGGCGACGTTTTGTGACGATCACCCGGAGCAGAAGGGTTACCTTGTCTTCTTTAACTTTTTTGGCCTCAGTAGAAACTTACAACACGAGATTCGAACCTATTTACACAGCTTTCCTGACTACCATCCTTTAAAGAGCGAGGACCCTTCGAGCTTCTCTCCCCCCACGGATATTACAAGAAAACAGCTAGAAAGAGTTGTTGTTGTACTTACAAGGGACCCTGAAAAGGCGCGCAGGATGTCTGATATTCTCCAAAGCTCTCTTTCACACTTTCAAGTAATAGAGGCGCCCTCTTTAGGTTTTTTTCTTAAACGCTACCTCGAGAAAAAATCGTTTACCTACAAATGGGTGCTTGCAGCTGCCGACGAAGATAACACTTTGAATATTCATCTCACTCTAAAAGACGGATCGATTACTGCAGTCGAAATAAAGAAAAGCCAGCCCGAGTCTGAAAAATTCATCGATTGGCCCCACGAAGAGCTGGTGGCGGATAAAGATGCTTTTAAAAAAATGATTTCGAACAAAGATGCAGTCGAACTATTTGAAGAAACTTTTCTAAATGTGAAAATGGGTTCTACATCTCGAATCTGTATACCGATTGCCTCGAAGTCAGGTGAACAGACGCTTGTGAAAGTGGAAGTTAGATTGTCGAGGAGTCATTACACGGTAACTTTCTCGCCGCCAGATGAAGAGCAAGTTAAGATACTCGATCGCAAACTCGACCGTCTTGATGCCATTATCATGGACGACGAACTTCTTTTGGGCGTTGATCTATCTTCTTGGATTGTAGGTGTGAGGGAACTCTGTCGAAAAAACAAAATAATTGGGCCTAAGAGCTGGATTCCCCTTTTTCTGTACACTTCTCAGTCCGATCACCCCGAAACGAAAAAATATATCAACGAAGCCGTTACTAATATTTTCTATGATCCCATCGACATTCGTTTTTTCATTTATGCTCTGTCAGTTAACCTTGAGTCACCGTACACGATATACAATCATCAGAACATTGTGTGGAAGTCCACCAACCTTCCCGTCTACGTGGCTAAGGAGACTCAATGCGAATTCATTTCGGAATTTGGAGCCACAATCCGGCACCCGCGACCACTCAAACCCGGAAGCTATTTGTACCTTCACCGAGAGATCTACGACCGGGCCCCTAATAAGAACCTCATGTGCCGAATCTATTTTGTTGAAGAAGATCAATCTACAAAAGAGTGGTTGTGCTCTATGAGTTACTTTGGCGTGACAGAGAGCTTTCTTAAAGAAGCACGCCGATGGATTCGGGAAGTGTATGCGGACAAGAAGTCCAAGGAAGATACATAGGAAGTGTGTGGGCGGGCGTGCCGACAAAGTAGCATGCGGGTGAGTTCATGTTCTAAGACGCGTAGCGGGTGAGCTGGGTGCAAATAAACTCGTAAGTTAGTATATGGGTGCACTGGTGAGTTAGCGAAATCAGAAAGGCCACGTTTCAGATACGTAGTCTTCAAGATCGTTGATAGTTTTGTCTCTGATTTCTAGAATAAAAGACGTCAAATCTAAAAGCGACAGTAAACCAACTGGCTCCTGTTTTTCTGATATGATAGCCAAATGTCTTATCTGACGGTCTCTCATGACTTCCAACGCTTGTTCAACTGAAGACTCTTGATCGATATCGATTAGCGGCTGAGTCATGACCTCTCTCACTGTCGTTTTTTGGGGATCTCTACCCTCTAACACAATTCGGCGTGCATAGTCTCTTTCAGAAAAAATCCCTACCGCAGCCGCTTTGTTGGTAACGAGTAGCGCTCCCAAATTTTCCTTGGCCAACGTTTCAAGAGCATCAAACACACTGGCGGTTTGCTCGATTGTGTATATTCTCTGCTTTTTAGCTGCCAACACTTCCGCGACTGTTTTCACGCCTTAGATTTCTCCGTAAAATGCAAATCTTGCTTATTAGATAACTTTACACGACAATGGTAAGAAAAATCCATGGTTTTGCTGCAAACAAGACTACGGAAACTTTCACTTTTTTTTGACACAAGCAGGCGACTGGGAGCGCATCTTGAACCTTAGGGAAAAACTCACAAAAGAATTGCTGGTCGCACCATGGAAGGACATCAGACCCCACTTTGAGGCTGGCCGAGTGTACGTTGTTTCAGAGGATCTGGAGCTAATTGAGGTTGCCGTACGAATGGTCGACGATGACGTGACGCAAATTCAATCTTGGATCATTTCTGGCCAAATCACCCCTCCGAATGAAATACAAATTCGAAGCTTTGACCAGTCACCAGAGAAAACTTTTTCACTCCTCATTGTGCAGCCCTATGTGCTGCTTCAAGAGCGAGCTCATTAAAGGCTTGATCCTTCTAACTGACTGAGCAACAATTTTGACAATACTTTTGCGTGCGATGCCGAGACATTTAATGCCATTGTACAAATTTTTTTGTAATTAAAAGTAAATGTAAAGGGAGGCCACTTTGGTTCATCAGATTTATCGAGTAGAGAACATTCTTAGGTTGTTGTCGACTGCCGCGTTGGTGGCTTTTACCACAGGCTGCGTTTCTTCTTCAAAGTATGATGATGCTGTAGGCGAGCGAGACAAATTGCAGCAAACGGCACAAGCACACGCTGAAAAAATTCAAGAACAAGAGGCTATGATCGTTCAGCTGCAGAGTCGTCTTGGCACTACCAATACTGACAAAGAGCAACTTCAAAAATCGGTAACCGATATGCAAAAGGCTTTAGCAGAAATGAAAAAACGTCAAGCTGAAGCAGATCTGCGTCTCACGGAGTACGCAAACCTTGCTCGAAAATTCAAGAGGCTTATTGATGCAGGTAAGCTGAGCGTGAAGATTGTAGACGGCAGAATGGTTGTAGCCCTCTCAAGCGATATTCTTTTTGCATCTGGTTCTGATCGACTCAGTAAAGATGGCCAAAACGCTATCCGAGAGGTTGCGAGAACTTTGGTCACCTTGGATGATAAAAAAATTCAAGTGGAAGGACACACAGACAATGTACCAATTCAAACAGAGAGATTTCCGTCAAATTGGGAGCTTGCATCGGGACGAGCGATTAGCGTATTGAGAGTGATCCGTGAAGAAGGGATGACAAAAGAGCGAATCAGCGCCGCTAGTTTTGCCGACAACCGTCCTGTAGCCGACAACTCAACAGCCGAAGGCAGGAAGCTCAACCGCCGAATAGAAATTGCTATTATGCCAGATCTCTCCAGTCTGCCGGGTTTCGAAGAGCTCCAAAAATTCTCCCAGTAGATTTGGAGAGGGGCGTTTAACTTATGCGTTTACCTAGGCTTTCTATTTAGATTGGAAACCTGGGCTAGCGACCCGGGTTAACACACTAGTGCAATCCGAGTTTTAAACAAAATACTGAGCCTCCTGATTTCATAAATTCGGAGGTCTCAACGGGCAAACAGCGAAAGCCTTCATCTCTTAGTTTTTTTTCAAACTCATCTGCACCCGCCTGCAGAACAACGTTCTTACCATCGGGGCAGAAACAATTTCCTGCAAACGCCTCTATGGCCTCCTGGTTTGAAATCTCAATTATCCTAGGAAACAAAACCTGAATTCTCTGAAGCGAAGGCTCGTCAAATGCTTCCTTCACAATTGCAACAGTGTCTTTAGAGAGCACTGAGAGACAAGTGTCCAGATGGTAAAACTGGTCGCTTACAAGCTGGAGGGGCACAACGGCATGACCAGTGAGTTCAGAAACACGCTGAAGGCTTTTTTGTTTCGTGCGAAAACCATACCCGGCGATAAACAGTGGTGCACGCGGAAAGGCAAGTACATCACCATTTCCTTCCATGATGTCTCCGTCAAACTGACTTAAAACTTGGTAACCCGCTCCCTCTAGAAAGTGGGCCGCATGCTTCACTTCTGCTTTTCGAAACTCCGAAAACATAACGCTAGGAAGCAACCTTAGTTTTTGCGAACCAGGTTCGAAAAACGGTAACATTGAGTTTGCTGTAAACACTAGGTCGGGCGCTTCAGGGAGCGTCGGAAGTATCAATACGCGAATTCCTAATTCTTGATAGAGCTCCTTAAGGCTTTCCCACTGAGTGATAGCCTTTGCACGGTCCACCTTTTTCAGGTTCCCATTTTCATCTTTCATGTGGGGATTAATGGCATAAGCGACTTCAAAATTTGAGGGGTCCGCCATGAGTAGAGTCTGATGATTTTGTAGCGAATAGTTTCCGAACTGAAGAAGATAATCCCCAATTTCTTTAGATCCCATTAGAACGTTCATTGCTCTAGCCTCCAAACATCTTAAGTGTCACCCCATGCACCCACTACACTAAGCGATTGCATATTTACTCGTATCGATATACCTAAAAGCTATCTCACAAAACCTATTGTTGTGAGAAAAATCGGGCTGTTGGCTCATGGCAACGGCTCCCAAGGAATGGAGCATTGTTATGGTTGAAGTTGCCGGTTTTTCTGAGATCTTTGCGACTGTCGTGAGCCTCACCATGCAGTTTATAGACGTCGTGCTGCACCTTGACGCTTACCTGAACCAACTTGCTGAGTGGATGGGGCCTTGGCTGTATGCTGTTCTCTTTCTTATTATTTTCTGCGAAACCGGGTTGGTCGTGACTCCTTTTTTACCGGGGGATTCCTTGTTATTTGCGATCGGAGCGCTCGCAGCGACGCCGGGCTCACCTATCTCGATTGGGCTTATATGGATACTCTTAATAGTTGCCGGAATTATAGGAGACGCTTCGAACTATGCTATCGGTAAGTATGTCGGACCAAAGGTTTTTCGAAACGAAAATTCTTTTTGGTTTGATCCGATTCACCTTCGAAGAACAGAAGCCTTTTATCAAAAACATGGCGGCAAAACCATTATTCTCGCACGTTTTTTACCTTTACTCCGGACGTTCGCTCCCTTCGTGGCAGGAATTGGTCACATGAAATATTCAAGGTTTGCTCTGTTCAATGTCACTGGCGCTTTCGCGTGGGTGACAATTTTTTTGGCTCTAGGCTACGGATTCGGTAACATCCCCGCTGTAAAAAAGAATTTTCCGTTAGTCATTATAGGCATCATTATAGTTTCTGTTTTGCCGCTCGTTTATGAGTACGTAAAAGCAAAGGCGAACCAGCAAAAAACAGCTAATTGTGACACCTAATACCGACGCGGCATACGCCAAAGTTGTTAAATCTCTAGAAATGAGGGGGCGATTTCCTAAGGAAGCTCCCAATTTAAACAAAATGAAATCGGCATTGAAACGCTCCGGTTTCATTCTCGACCCCAGAAAAGTAGTTGTTGTCGGCGGCACCAACGGCAAGGGTTCCGTCTGTGCTTACTTAGCTGCACTCTTAAACTTTCATAAAAAAAAAGTAGGAGTCTACACTTCGCCTCATTTGCTGAGAACTTCTGAACGCATAAAAATTGACGGTCAAGAAATTACGCCACAGGAGTTTCTGGATTATAACCATCGCCTGGGGCCTACAATTGAAGAATTTCAACTGTCACACTTTGAAGCCTTAACTTTAATAGCTAGCCATCACTTTCAAAATTCCGGTCTAGATTTTGCCATTTTTGAAATAGGCCTTGGGGGAAGGTGGGATGCTTGCAATGCAATCTCTCATAATTGGTCAGTTCTAACTAACATTGGCAGTGATCACCTTGAGTTTCTTGGGCCAACTTTGTGCGACGTTGCTCAGAACAAAGTAGAAATTGCCAGCAAAGAAACAACGCTTATCTGTGGCACCCAAATGTTTAGTGACCCAGAAGTTAGTTCTGTTGTTGAAAGGCACTGCCGCTCAAATAATATTCAGCTAGTGAAAACCTGCGCCCCAGTGTTTCGTATCAATGAGGGCGACTCGCTACCTCTTTACGAGCTTCAACATGCAGATAGGTACTGGCCGCTCGCCTTACCGGGCAAGCGCTCAGCTGAGAACGCTCATCTAGCCGTCTCTGTGTGCGAAATTCTAATTGGCGAACCTCTGCATGACCTCTCTTGCTTTAAAGGAGTTCAATGGCAAGGGCGCTTTAGTCGGCTGAATGTCAGCTCCTCGCCTTGCCCTATTTACCTGTCAGGCGATCACAACCCTGAAGGGCTCGATTCACTGTTAGAAATTTTGAGCCACACAAGATATGAAAAAATCCATATCCTCTTTGCTGTTTCAAATGACAAACCATTTGAAAAACTATTTTCGCAGCTGAGGTCAGTTCCTCGAAGCGTCCTTTATCTTACTGAAACGTCCTTTAAATCTCGTAAAATTGAAGAGTGGCCTAAACAGTATTTAAGCTCTACGAGTTTTTGCTCAGCTTCGTCAATAAAGGCATTGAAGGCCTGCATAGCTGCCGCTGATAGAGAAGATATTGTCCTTGTGACGGGCTCACTTTACCTAGTTGGTGACCTGCTTTCGGCGTGTCAGGAAGCTTGAATATCTGACGGAGAGGCCCAACTGAATTGACACCCACCTTGGCACATAATAAGACTGGTTGTCGCTTTTATTTCAGATCAAAGGAGTCAACATGGTTTTGCAATGCCGGTTTAAGGCAGCAACGTACGCCGCAGTCCTTTTAGCTCTCACAATAAGCTGTACAAAAAAGGGCTCCGATTCCTCAGAGGATCCATCTGGTGATTCTATAAAAATTGGCGAAGTGGGCAGCATGACTGGGCCAGAGGCGACTTTTGGCACCTCGACTCATAACGGCATCGAACTGGCCATTAAAGAGACCAACGAAGCCGGCGGAGTTTTAGGTAAGAAGCTCAAGCTCATCAGCATCGATAACCAAGGAAAGCCCGAAGAGGCTGCTATCGCGATGACTCGCCTCATCAATCAAGAAAAAGTCATAGCTATTCTTGGCGAGGTGGCTAGCTCACGAAGTCTTGCCATGGCCCCAATCGCACAAAGCAGTAAAATCCCTATGATTTCTCCTTCGTCGACAAATCCTAAGGTAACAGAGATTGGTGATTATATATTCAGAGTTTGTTTTATCGACCCTTTTCAAGGGACAGTTATGGCTAAGTTTGCGAATGAAAATCTGAAAGCAAAGAAAGTAGCCATTTTAAGAGATATAAAAAATGACTACAGTATCGGGCTTGCAGATTTTTTTGCCGAAACTTTTAAAGCATCAGGCGGAAAAATTGTAAAGGACCTCAGCTACAGTGCCGGAGATGTGGATTTTAAATCGCAACTTGTCTCTATTAGAGCACAAAAGCCAGATGCGATATTTGTTCCGGGCTACTATACTGAAGTCGGCCTCATTGCCCGCCAAGCCAAAGAGCTCAATATAGATGCTCCTTTGTTGGGCGGAGACGGATGGGACTCGCCAAAGCTTAAGGAAATTGGCGGCTCTGCCGTGAATGGCTCGTATTTTTCTAACCATTATTCAGCAGAAGACCAAGATCCACACGTACAAGGTTTCATTTCAAAATACAAAGAAGCTTATGGCGTTGTGCCAGACGGGCTCGCGGCAATGGGATATGACGCTGCGAGAGTGCTTATTGAAGCTCTCGAGCGAGCAAAATCTACAGAATCTAAACCACTTAGAGATGCGGTCGCAGCGACCACTGAATTCAAAGGCGTGACAGGCAAAATCACTATTAACGACAAGAGAAATGCAGTGAAGTCCGCTGTTGTTCTAAAAGTTGAGAACGGTGATTTTAAATACCAAACAACTATCAATCCGTAGAAAAACCAGTTACCTCAAATGATAGATATACTGCAACACCTTATCAATGGTCTTTCTCTTGGAAGCATCTACGCACTCATCGCCCTTGGCTACACGATGGTATTTGGTATTCTCAAACTCATCAACTTCGCCCACGGTGAAGTCTATATGTTGGGTGCTTTCTTCGGGTACTACTCTTCGCATTATTTCGGTCTCGCTAACAATCCTTCTATTGGAGCTTTTTTTATAGCTGTCGCAGCTGCGATGGTTGGATGCACTGTGGTGGGATTTACTATAGAGCGCCTAGCCTACCGGCCCTTACGAAATGCACCCAGAATTAATGTTTTGATCACTGCAGTTGGGGTCTCGCTACTTCTTCAGTTTTCTGGACAGCTCTTTTTTGGATCAGACCCAAAGTTCTTTCCGCAAATTCTTGAAGTGAAATCGCAGATTCACCTTGGCGCGCTTCAGATTAACCCGCTTCAGCTGACTGTTTTTGTGTCTTCTGTGGTTCTTATGTCGATACTCCAGTTTGTGATATTTCATACAAGGCTTGGCCGAGCGATGAGAGCCGTAAGTTTCAACCATGAAACAGCTATGCTTATGGGAATTAACACAGACAGAGTGATTTCCTATACGTTTATGCTTGGCTCCTCATTGGCCGGTGCAGCTGGTGTTCTCGTGGGGATTATTTATCCTAAAATCGAACCTTTGATGGGCGTACTTCCAGGCTTAAAAGCCTTCGTTGCCGCTGTTCTTGGTGGGATCGGGAATATTTTAGGCGCCGTCGTCGGGGCTCTTATATTGGGGCTTTCTGAGGAGTTCGTAGTCGCCTATGGGTCTTCGACATTCAGAGACGCACTCGCCTTCTCCATTTTGATTCTCGTCCTACTATTTAAGCCCGAAGGCCTATTTGGAGCGAATCGCAGTGAAAAAGTCTAATGGTTTAGGCACGACTTTCAAAGGCCTTACTCCCTGGATGCTCGCTGTCGTGGCCGTCGTATCGTGCGACTATTTTTTCAGTGACCTGATCGGTCCATATCCGTTTTCGATCATTATGTTCGCTGGTATCAATATAGTTTTGGCCGTTAGTCTTAACTTGGTTAATGGATTTACCGGTCAGTTCTCAATGGGGCACGCCGGCTTCATGGCGGTGGGCGCCTACGTAAGTGGAGCCATCACGACAGTTTTAGTGAGTGAGTCACATCCCCAACTTCTCGAAGGAGTTATGGGAAACTTCGTATTCGCAGGTGCACTTTTAGCTGGCGGACTTGCTGCTGCCATAGTGGGATACATAGTTGGTTTGCCATCTTTAAGACTCAGAGGCGATTATTTGGCAATTGTGACTCTGGGTTTTGGTGAGATTATCCGAGTCGTATTCTTGAATATTGAAGTAACAGGGGGAGCACGTGGACTAGCCGGCATTCCCTTGCTGGCCAATCTCAGCTGGGTCTATGTCATAGTTATTTTGACCGTATTCTGTATATCGCGTGTAGTGAGCTCGGCTCACGGCAGGGCACTACTTTCTGTGCGAGAAGACGAGATCGCTGCTGAGTCAATGGGCGTTAATACAACTCAAGCAAAAGTAAGAGCCTTTGTACTCGGATCTTTTTTCGCTGGCCTTGCTGGAGGCCTATTCGCTCATAACTTTCAGTACATTAATCCGCAAGTTTTTGATTTCAATAGAAGCTTTGAAGTTATCATTATGGTTGTACTCGGCGGCATGGGGAGCATTTCTGGCTCTATACTTTCTGCCGTGTTTCTAACTGTTCTCAGAGAGTTGCTAAGAAGTTTGCAAGAGATTACTCAAGTAGATTATCGCATGATCATTTACTCACTTATTTTAATAATCATGATGCTCACGCGGCCAAACGGACTTTTTGGAACAAAGGAAGTTTGGGAATATCTCCCTGGTTTTAAAAAGCGTAAAGAATCTAATGTGCCTCCTGCAGAAGGAGCAACTCCGTAATGGCTTTTGCGCTGGAAGCAAAGAATTTGACCATTCGATTTGGGGGCTTGACCGCAGTCGATCAACTCAATTTGCAGATTCCTGAACAATCACTTTTTGGGCTCATTGGCCCGAATGGCGCCGGAAAAACCACAGTCTTCAATATGCTAACTGGAGTTTACCAGCCCACCGAAGGAGAAATTAAGGCTTACAGCGAGAACATTGTAGGGCTTCGGCCATATGAAATAACTCGCAAAGGGCTTGCCCGTACTTTTCAAAACATACGCCTCTTTCGCGATCTAACCGTCATCGAAAATGTACTTATCGCCATTGATTCTAACAGTCTGTTTGAAAAGCACGGATTTCTCGCTACAGTTGTGCGATCCCCTGCTGTACTCGCCACCGAAACCGAAAAAATTAAAAAAGCCTTTAGGTATTTGGCTGTCATGGGGCTTGTACACAAGTCTCATGTGCAAGCGAGAAATCTACCTTACGGAGATCAGCGACGTCTTGAGATGGCTCGCGCCCTCGCTACCGGTGCCAAGTTTTTGTTACTTGATGAGCCAGCAGCAGGATTGAATCCGAATGAAACAGCAGCACTAATGAAAAGCATCATCGGCCTAAGAGATGAGTTTGGAGTTACCATACTGCTGATAGAGCACGATATGAAATTGGTAATGGGAATTTGCGAACGAATTGCCGTGTTAGATTATGGCGTGAAAATCGCAGAGGGTACGCCCAAGCAGATTCAATCCGACGAAAAGGTAATCGAAGCCTATCTCGGTAAGGGAGCCAGCGATGCCGCTCACTAGTAAAGATTCGGCTTCTTCAACGGTATTGTCGGTTAAATCGGTTTCTGTGAACTATGGTGCCATTGAGGCTGTCCGTAATATTTCCTTTGATGTGAAACGCGGTGAGATCCTTACCTTAATTGGCGCCAACGGAGCTGGCAAAACGACAATACTCAGAGCTATCTCGGGATTGGTTCCACTGAAGCAAGGAACTATCGAATACAACAACGAAGTCATTAGTGGGGTTCCGGCCTATAAACTGGCGTCAAAAGGTATTTCGCACGCGCCTGAAGGCCGCGGAATATTTTTGAATCTTTCCGTCGAAGAAAACTTAGATCTCGGTGCCTGGTCTTGCAAAGACAAGTCCACCTATGCAGCAGACTTAGAGCATGGGTTCAGTTTATTCCCCAGGCTCAAAGAAAGACGCAAGCAAAATGCCGGCACTTTGTCGGGCGGAGAACAGCAGATGTTGGCAATTGCACGAGCACTTATGGCACAGCCTAAGTGTCTACTTCTGGACGAGCCTTCGCTGGGTCTTGCGCCTCAAATCATCGAAAAGATTTTTGAAATTATCGTGAAGATCAATCAAGAAGGCATGACAGTCGTGCTCGTTGAGCAAAACGCATTGCAGGCTCTCGGCATCGCCCACACCGGACTCGTTTTAGAAACCGGCAATATTGTACTTTCAGGTAAGGCTTCTGATCTTGCCCGGTCCGAAAAAGTCCGCGAAGCCTACTTAGGCTAAAAAACCCAGTCACACACAGTAATCTGCAGCAGGTCCCTAGAAAATTTCTTTGATGACTTTACCCTGCCTCACGGCTCTATCTGAAATCTTTGTTGAGCGAATCTCAAACTTTCCACCAGGAACGGATTCAATATCAACAGTAGGCTCTATGCGAACCATACCGGTATCTGGATTGTAAGCCCAACCACGGCTAGCTGCGATCTCTTCTCCGTTGTATAAGAGCTTAAGAGTGTCGGCCTCAGGCACGCCGCCAACGATTCGAAATTCTTTGGGTAAAACTTTTTTCTTAATGTCAGAGCCAATCTCGGCAAGTGTCGCACCAAAAGATGACTCACAAATCGGAAACGATTGCCCGCCCAGAAGTGCTACAGCGTCTACAATTCTGGTGGGTGGCAAGGCGTAGGAGTTCAGCTTGCACGACTTTATGCCGCCGCTGTTGTCCAGATAATTCTGAAGGGCCACGATGGCGTAAATAGAATAGTTTGCATGACTATCGCTGAGAGCGCGCATGTTAGCATGAAATCTCTGTGTAAAATCCTCTACCGACAAAGAAGGTGAAGAATCATTCTCATCGGAAAGCATGACAATCACTTTGTGGGCATCTCTCTGCCAGAACCCACCGTTACTCTCAGCATTTAGAGTGGGGTCAGTGGCCGCTAGCAGAGGCGTGAACATTTCTTCAAACTCAGGTCCACCATCTTTCAGACTCTTGACTCCACTATTGATTGTGGCGGCAATAATTTCTTTAGTGGAATTTTCTTTGGTAGCAAAAATCGGATCGAGAACTATGACGTTACCACTTTGATCAATAGACTTTAGACGTTCAAGCCGTCCAAGCCCCGCTTCTGATATAAAGCTGGCACGACGACTGTCATAGACGCTAATGACTCCAATTCTCCACTCAATCACACCCTTGCCGGCAAACTCAGAAAGAAATTTGTCAATTCCCTCTGCTACCCTTTCAAGTTCGTCTTGCATACTCTCTGAATTGTCTTTAACAAAAAGAATATTCACCTTTGGTCGAAACTCAATTTCTAACCCGTCTACTTTTTCTACAATCAACTCTGCTTTTCTCGGAGGAGACATTTTATCTGCGCTTTTCTTAGCACACCCAGAGGCAAGCAATGTCCCGAGAACAACGAAAAGAATAGCTTTATATGATGCACCACTCATAACTTCCACTCCTTGGGGCAGCCTTCCATTTTCGTTTTGAAGTACCCAATTTCATCAATCCAGTAGCTGCCATCATGCGGAAACTGCAGCTGATCTTTACTCGCCTCTATGCGACCCACGACTTCGCGGTCTTTGCCCTCTTCTTCAGCCTTTTCCAAATAAGCAAGTTTTTGCCTGAGATCGGCCTTCACAGCCTGCATCTTATCGATCGTGCGTGAAATTTCCTTTAGTGACCTGGTAGCAAGAACTTTCAAGCGCTCAACGACACTTTTGTTTTGGACATTTTCAGGGGAACTCTTGAGAGATTTCATTAAAGTCTGATCTCTGTGCAATCTCGTCGGAAGCAGATTCGCTACCTTAATGTAGTTTGTGATCGAGGGATCCTCACTCTTCGCAAGAGCTTTTAGAGCATCCATGGCCTCAGCGCCTAATTCCCCTTTTGCGATTTTTTCAAGCGACTTTATTTGAGGATCCATAGCTATTTGAAAATCCGTCAGCGACTCTGCTACTTTTTCAAAGTTGCAGGTTTTAAGGTGCGTGACACCTTTAACAAAGTAGAACTCCGGTGATCTTGTGGTATTAAAAAGTGGAGCTTCTACACTCACGAGATCAGAGACCGCCTTGTCGTATTCTTTAAGACGACCATAGCTTTGAGCACGTTCTTCTAAAGAGAGCGACCACAAATCTGACTTTTTTGGAACCTTACTATACTCCGAAACCGCATCTTCTAACTTGTCCCATGAAAAATAGACTCTAGCTTTTGTCAGGTGATACAGATCGGTCTCGATTTTCTTAGATTCTTTCAGTTTTTCGAGTACCTTGAGTGCGTCCGAATATCTACCCTTCGAAGATAAAGTCGACACAGTATCAAGTGAGGTGGCTTGCAAATGCAGCGATGCAAACAAAGTCATCACAAAGACTTTGGTCGGTTTTGAATTTAACGAAACAGAATGAAATATGAGGCGAGAGGCGGCAGGTGCTGCAAGCACAACATCGCGCAGCCAGGAACCCACAGTGCGTTCTAAAAACCAACGGCACTTCGAAAACATTATTAGATTTTTTACTCTCTTCATAAAATTAACCACCAGTACGCCCCATTACAAAAGAACACCTACACCCAAAGAAAAGTGCACTGTGCCTTGAGTGCGAGTACCCGAAATAATCTGATCTTCATAACTTTGATGTTTAACTTCGACCCTCGATGTGAATGTGTTATTCCACCACACACCAACGCCGCCGCCTGCCGTCCAAGTATTGGAGGCTCCTGAGTTCAGAGTCATTTGCCCGTACCCTGCTAAACCATAGATATCAAACTGGGTGACGCCTAGGTTGAAGAAGTTGAGTTTTCCGTAAAGTGGAGAAAATGTGACAACTCCCATCGTTGAAGACAGTGGAAAGTCCACATCTGGTCGGATGTAATCGTCGCCAATGGCTTGCCTTCTGACAGCTTCATCAAACTGTCTCCTGCCTTCAGGAGTCAGACTGTTGTTGTAACTAGCATAACGCACGCCTAATGAAATCTGGGGAATTATGTGGAAGTCGGCAGAAGCTCCCCACAACTTTGTGTCTACGTAGGAGTCGCTGTTAGAAACGAAAGCTCCGTTAATCCCTAGCTCTAGTCGTAAATTTCGATCTACAAGACGGTTTTGCACAACGCGCACTTTTTGCCGAGAGTCTAGGGCCTGAGCTCGCTCTAAAAATTCATTGTTGTCACCCAAAGTGTTTAACTTGTAACTTACGGGAGCATCTTCGCTCTTGCGCACCGATTTGCTTTTTGAAACGCTTGAGCCTCGTGCTTTTCTGGCTGATTTAGCAACTGACTTTTTTGATTTCCTTGCCGCGTGAGCATTTGTCCAGTTCAATGAACTGCCACCTTCGGGGCTCCAGTCAAAAGCGAATCCGAGTGAAAACGCTATTACCAAAAAGCCAATTTTTTTAAATGCTTTCATAAGTCACCTGCGTGCTTAAATTTGATGTTAAGTAACTTTAAGGGTGCAAAGTCAGGATTATCTTCTCTCCTTGCTCTTACAGCAAAGGCACCCTCTATATCACCCTCTTGATTTTTCTTATACTTGTACTGAGATGGCTTCGACTTTATTTCGTTAATGATTTTGACGACATCAAAAGTCTTCTGAGTGACATAAAGAGATCTACCTTTTGAAGTGGCTACGAGTTTGGGTTTGACGGATGGATTCACGATTTCAAACTTTGACAAATCTATTATTGGGTTTTCTTTCGACTGAATATCCTCGTCAAATATGATATCTACAAAAAGGCTCTCTTCTATATTTTTTGAGGATTGGGAGATCAAAGTAGCCTTAGTCGCTAAAAGCTCGATTTGGATGTTAAGATTATTTTTGCTTCCTGCTTCTAGTTGAATGACCGGCACATCGCCTTCAGCGATAATCTCAGCGCCGCCAGAGACGGGCTTCACACTAGATATGCTCAAACTGTTTGTCTTCTGGATAAATACATTTAAGTCTGATTTACACTCTGTCGAAGCCTGGGGCCCTCCCGCTTTGACAGCTCTCTTAATGGAAAACTTCACTCTTCGTATATTGGCGCCCGCTTCTACGGCTTGTTGAGGCGCATTAACCTGGAGCTTGTAAAATTGGATTCCATCCTTGGAGGTATCTCGTCCTTGCTTCCCTAAGTTGGGATTCCCTGGATCAGTAGAATTGGGATGGTTTGCATCCGCGGTTTGTTCTACTTTCGTAACTGAAACACTGTTGTCAGCAATCATTGTTTGACCTAGTTCCTCGTCAGAAGTTACCACAAGGTCAATTAAGTTAAGGTCCGCAAGTCCACCTAATGTGATATCCACTAGAGCACGAGTTCTCTCAGAATCATCGTCAGAAGACTGGGCCTCGTCGACTACTACAGCACTATCGGAAAGATGTATCTGAGGGCAAACTGCCAACTTTTGAGCAGTAACAACTCTTTGGTAGCCAGCCACATCATTCTGTAAAACCTCATAACCCAGTGTGGGGTTTTTGTTTTGTGCACAACCGACCACTACAAGTAGCGAAAGCGCCGGTATAAGAGGCTTAGCAGTCTTTAGTTTTAGATTCAGCATTTTCGAAAGAACCGAATCACTGCAAATGTTGACACTAAAATTTGCTTTTTTCATCGTGTACCTCACCTTATCCCATTCTCTTTAGAACAAACGGGTAAGTTACGCTCACTTTGACATTTCCTTTTGGCTGAGGAAATCGCCATGCCCTAAGTTTATTAACAATGCAGCCTTCGACCTTAGAAGAATCAACGCTACTACTATGAAGCTTCGCAAGGCTCACGCGCCCATTCGGTGAAATTTCGAAGTAAACCGAGACTCTTCCGTTCATTGAAGGAGCTGACTGAAGCCCTTGTTCATAACAATAGATAACTTGGCCAAGATTTCTTTGAACGACGGCATTGATTTGATCCCTGTCGAGTCCACCTACAACTGTTGCCTCTTCGCTGAGCGGTAAGTAGTAGCCGCCTGATCGGCCAGCCATCCTAACGGACCCGTATCCCTGCTGACCGCTACCAGCGCCGCGCGTACCTATACCATCGTAGCCAGCAACAGAACCACTTGATCCTACGCCTGAGGAAACTAGACCCTTGCCAACCAAAGCTCTTGCATGCCCGCCCTTCGCTTTTGCGGAATCAAAACCAAAACCACTCGACTTAGACTTAGTGGCGGACTTTCCACCCGACCCAGTAGAGTTTGGTGAGAACCCGCCAAGTGCAGCCAATGCACCCATTCTCTTAAGTTGATCGCCGGTCTTTAGTGTTACCGTCTTTCTGACTTTGCGCTTGGTAACTCGCGCTGTCTTAACGACTTTGTTTTGTTTTGCCACCTTCACTTTTCTTTTCGTTTTGATAATTTTTTCTTTTGAGACACTCACCGTCTTAACCGGCTTCTTTACTTCTTTCGGCTGCTCAAACACTGTAACTATTCGAGCTTCTGGCATCGCCTTAGGCTTAAGAAGCCAACCAAGCATAAATATAATCGCAAGACTTGCTGCAAATACTGCTGATGTTCTCTTCATAAAGAACAGCAGATCTTTCTCTTCCTCTTCTTCTTTGGCTTCTATGTGAGCCTGTGGCTGAGAAGTTACTTCTGAATACTCAACATGGCCCCATTCGCCCTTTAAAATGGGGTTCTTAGCAGTCTTTTTTAGGCCACCCAAGTCCACGTATTCAATACCTTCATCAATAAGAAATTTAACATTGGATACGAACTCAATTCTTCGATTGTCGAACCGATAGATGAGATGAAGACTAGGAGTGTTTTCTTCTACAACTCTCGTCAAGTCACCTTGCGAATTAAAGAGTTGAAACCGTTTGCTATTCATCGCATTCCCTCAGTGAGTTCAATTCGGTCCGACAGGCTGGTACGATAATCCACAAGGTCGATAAGATTCTTTGATTTTTCAATTCCAGCGGTTGCTCCAAGTGGGCTTTGATAGCGACCACTTGCAGTTAATCCATCGAATACGAAGTTTGTTCCCAGCTTTACATTCTTATTGTTTGCTGCGACCTTTTGGTCTGAACCTTTAGCTGCTTTCTTCGCTGCAATAGAAAGGGGGGCACTGAGTAAAAAACACATGGCTATGACAAAATTTGTGGTGCTCTTGAGACTCATAGCCTATCTCCTTTGCCTTTCGTCGATTTGTTTCATTCTTTCATCTATAAATGCAATTAAGGGACCGTTTCCTTGCAACTGGGCCACCTCTAAAACACCCTCTAAACGAGCTGGATCGAGTGGCCGTTCACGCAGGCGAGCCTGAGCTTTAACTAGCTCTTTGTGTGATCCTTGCACTTTAGCCTGAGCCTTATCATAGGCGCGAACTTGCGACGAACTCAGCCACTTCTTCATCTGTCCAAACTCGTACCGACCTAGTTCGCGATAGGCAGCTACAGAACTAGAAGCGGTTGCCAATATTTCAGAAAAACCTTTTTTCAACGCATCCTTCGACCGTACTTTCTCTAGACGTATCTCTTCGTTTGCGGCCTGGTACTGATTGGCCTTTGTCTCGAGTATTTGTCTGTAGAGTCTACGCTCCTGCGCCTTCAGCCCCTTAGGAGAAGGAAGCCTGAGAATATCGCGTTTGAAGTCTGAATATACTGCAGCTAGATGGTCTTGAGATTCAAGAATTCCTATCAAATCGCCGCTGATAGAAATCTGCTGATACAAACTCTGAAGCTCAGAGATCATCTTCAGCCGTGCTTTTATGTCTCTTTGAAGCTGACGATCAGAGCGAGTTCTTAGTTTTTGAGCAATGATTTTGTATCGGAGGTCGCTAGCATCTTGGCGACTCAATAGACGTGCGACTTTAGTTGCATCCGGCGAACTTCGATAGCTATTGAATTGTTTTGTGAACTTCCGTAGCTGAGTGGCCGATGGGCTCTTAGCAAAGATTTCAAGAGCAAGTAGCGTTGCCTCGTTGGGATACCCAGAAAAGTATTTAAGCTCTTTAAAAAATCCAGGCCAAGGGTTACGCTTTTTGAGAATCAGCTGTGAGCGAATTTCAACAGAAGCCGCACCTCTGGGGTGAGCTTTTAAATACCTTCGATAGTGTTGGTCCGCCGGTTTACCCGCAAGCTCTGCAAGTAGACCAAGCCTCAAGTCTTTGTCGGATTTACTTTGAATAGATTTAGATTTAAGAGCCCAACGGTAAGCCTCAGCAAATTCAAATGTAACCTCAGAAGCCCACAACAAGCCTTCGTAAGAAAACTGTCTGTCACTTTCACTGATGCCTTTAACTTCCAAAAGCTTGAGAGCATTTATCCTCACTGCCTTTGGTTCTCCGAGACGCTCGTAACCAACAATTAGATTTCTATACCTTTTGATCAAATCGTCTCTCTTTGCACCTGAAGTCGGAGCTTTCTCAAGAGATTTAAGTTTTCCTTCAAGTTGAGTTTCGTTACCGTTGTTCTGGTTTAGCACAACCGCTAGAGAGTTCACGGCTGTTCTACGATGAATGTCCAAGAATCGAGTTCTTTCATTCAAAAATAGCTCAGCATAGATCTTTGAGTTTTTAAGAATAGCTTCTTCATCCCCCAGAAATTTGTAAGAATCCAGCGACAGATCTGCTGCCTTAACCCTTTGGCTTTGGTCGGGCCAGTTTGGCTTAAGAGCCAGTCGCCTAAAACCTTCTGCGGCTTGCTTGTATTGCTTTTGTTCATACAATGCATAGATCAACTGGTATTCAACGAGAGCCGCTTGAGAACCGTTAGGGTTGATATCAAGATACTCTCTCAATGCTTGCTCTTTGAACTTCGGGTCACGAGTGTTCTCAGCGTTTTCGATGGCGAGAGTGAGGATTGGCTCTAGCGCAAGGCCCCCACTCGAAGACTTGTGTCCTTTTTTGCTTAAAACTCTAGCTCCTTGAAGATACAACTGAAAGGCTTTTTGGTATTCCTTAATCTCTGAGGCCACCTGGGCGGACCAGACGTAAACCTCTGCGTCGTCTTCAAAACATCTTAGGTAAACTTCGTAAGCACTCAAGAGACTGCGACTAGGAGAAGTCTTCTCTTTTTTGTTCCATGTTATCAGCAGCGCTCGAAAGTCATTCTGCACATTCTCACACGCTTTACAGTCCCCTTTTCGAATCCTCTTTTCTACGTTTGCTAAGTCTTTCAAAGTTTGCGAGAGCTGATTGAGGTCATAGTGACTCTGCGCGAGTTTCATAAAGCCGGCCACTTTGTCTTCATCGTCTGTCGATTTCAAAAGAGCTACCCTGGCCCAAATGAGGCTCGATCCTCTTTTGTTACCTAACCTATCTGCCTCGGAGCCGAGAAAACTCAATAGCTCACTTTGCTCTTTAACTGGAGCCTTTGCTATGAATGCATCGATCTGGGCCTCATTAAATCCTTTACGAGCCAGTATCGTGGCGTAGTCTCGCATAAGATCCGACCAAAACGAGTTCAACCCTAAAGCTTTTGCCAGATTAATACCGCTATCGAGTTCATTTAGAGCTTGTTGATCTTTCGAAAGGTTTACGAGACACCATGCCGATCGGTAGTGAACATAGGCCTGATCTTTTGGTTCGGCTTGAGGCCGCGCTTTTCTATATAGCTTTATTGCCGCTGAATAGTTCCCTTGAGTGAAGTCTAAGTCAGCAATGCCAATGAGAGCTTTTACGCTTGCCTCCCGATTGGGATGGCTCTTCAAAACTGTTTTGTAGTTTTTCCTGGCTTCGCCGAGATTCCCCAGCGTTTGATGAAGATGCGCAAGTTGTAGCAGTATGCGTATTCTCGTCTCACCGCGCTGCTGCTTTATCTCGTTGGAATAAAGCCCGATGGCTTTTCTTCGGTACGCTTCAGACTCTCTGCATGTGACACAGTTTGTTCGCCCTGCTTCTTCATCAAGCAGTCTTGCCTTTTCACTGTAGAGGTCGGCAAGGCGAAGTTTTGCATGCTCTGAGCCGGGTACATGATTAGTCGCCTCAGCAATCGGCTCAACTTGCGTTATTACAGCAGAGATTTCCGCGAGTGAATAGACTCCTTCGGCGGCCTGCGCTTGGCTCACTAGAGCAAAAGCGAGAGTAACAAAAAGTAGTTGCCATCTCACAGCAGTTCTCCGCCTTCTTCAGCAGCAAACAACACTTTGGCAAATCCCGCCTGCAGACTTGCGGAAACTATGGGATTAATTTCATCAAAAGGAGTGTTGGCATCTGCCTGAATGATCACCGAGGGATCTTTTTGCCATTCTGGGTTACCACTTAATTTGGCCACCAATACCTGTCGCAGTTCAGCAATTGAAACGGGCTTATCATCGACCGTCAGTTGCCCGTTAAAGAGAATGACCTTCGGCCCGGCAGTTGCGATCTCAGTTTTTTCGGCAGAAGGGAGCGTTAGCCCATGTGGTACATCTATGGAGTTTTCGCCAAAAACTGTCGCGCTTAGCAGATATACGATCAGTATCGAAAAACAATCGACGAGCGACGTCAGCGTTAATGTTGCAACGGATCTCTTTTTTCTTTTTTTGTCTGATCTTAAATATTTCATTTCAATTTAACTCACTTTGTTGACCAGTTGATCTAACAGGACGCTGCGCCGATCGCACCTCAAACTTACTTAAAGAGGCGCAACTCCGACATCTTTAAACTCATTTTGCTTTAGTAGATCCATTACTCTCACTACACTTGCCAAAGGAGCCGCCTCACTCGGAAAGAGCAAAGCCGTTGTCATCTGCGAATGTTGTGACCGTACATCTGATAGAAAGGCCTTAAGATTCGCTAAAGAGATTTTTCTTCTCTCTGTCTTACCGGTTGCTGCAACTCCACCATGAATGGCTACATCTACTGCTCTTGCATTTTCGACGTAGATCCAAAGTGACAAACTTGTGTCAGCCTTAGACTCAAATTCACTTCCGAGAGCTTGCTTCGATGAAAGTGCGCCATTCTTTACAAACACCGTTGCCAGCAGTAAAAAACAGATACAGACAGCCATAATCGAGATGACTGGCATCAAGTCCAGATCTGTTTTCTCCTCTTTTTGGCTTCGTCTTTTGATTTTCATGAACTCAATCCTTCCAAATCACTTAAGTTCTGCTGTCTAAGCTTCAGAGCTTGTTTAGTCTGAGCTTCTTCAATCTGACCTTTGTTAACCAAACCTCTTAATCTTAGATTCAGGGGCCAGACTGTGTAGTCTGACCTTTGCCGTTTTAACTACTTAAATTACTTTCTGAATCGACTTACTTTTGCTGTCTGAATGGGTTGATAGTTGAAGCTCAACCAGTTGAAAATCCTTGTTGCTCCAGACTCCAAATCGTCTTGCAGCTGTTGTGTGCGGCTAGAAAGAATTGAGTGCATAACAAGTGCAGGAATCGCTACAATAAGACCGTAGGCAGTGGTGTTCATCGCAAGTGCCACACCTTCGGTGAGCATTTGAGACTTATCAGCTGCCGAAAGAGCGGCCGCACCAGAGAAGGCTTGAATCATACCGACGATAGTTCCCAAAAGGCCTGTTAGCGTTGCGATATTGCCGAGCATGGCTAGGAAGTGAGTTCTTTTTTCGAGACGCTGAGACTGAACGTTCAATACCTCAGACATTCTCGATTCGATCTCTTCACGGCCTCCGCTGTTAAGCCCGGCCTGAATTCCCGCCATGGCAACTGGAGCAATCGCGTTTGAAGCCGACATCTTTTCAGCACCAGCAAGCGCCTCTTCAAGCCGTGCAGACTTGATGGCACTTTCAAACTGATTAGCAGTTTTTGTTTGATTCGGCTGCTTTCTTAAATAGAGGTAGAATGCTCTTTCAAGAATAATAGCTATCGACACGATCTGAACGCCGAGAATTGCGAACATCCAAATGCCGCCATTAGTAAATGCCTGTGAAATATAGGTAAACATGGTTTTCCTCCGTCAACTCTACTAACTCGCAAGCTTTATACCTACCCCAGTGGCTACTGGCTTGCTGGACACGGAAGCACTCGTGAAAGGATTTCAGAAACTGACTAAGATTTGTCACTTTTTTAAGCCTCTGATTTTGCTTTTCAGGGCGGCAGTGCTAAAACAGTGACGGTTCGATTATGATTAAATACATTTTGATTTTTATTTTGGTGGTTCCTTTTCGAGCTTACCCTAACAATTGCAAGGTTTTGGAAGAGGCGCTCACCACTGAGCAAGCAAATGCACTGGAAAGCTTGTTTATTGAACATGAGTCATATTCGAGGCGCTTGTCAGTGTCTCTTGCCCGTGGCAATCACCGAATTGCCGAAGAAATTTTTGACCTCGGCTGGCTTTTGGTGACTCGTGGATACGCGTCTTTTAGGAGTGAAAGCACTTTTCGAACTTGGCTCACGCGCATTTTTACAAATGCCCGCAGCGATATCTACCGGCAATATGAAAATCGAACCGTGCTGAGTGTCGAATTGGACAGTCGCAACTTCGAAAGAGAGGTCACCGACCAGGACCTTCCTTGGACAAAGGCTGAAGGCGGAAAGAACGCTGAGTCAACACTGATTAAAAATGATGAGGCACTTCGCATCCACAAAGCTATCGAAACCCTACCCACCAAATACAGAGTACCACTCACGCTTTTTCATCTCAGTGGTCAAACCCATAAACAAATTGCTGAAACATTGGATATGAATGAAAACACTGTAAAAACTAGGCTAGTGCGGGCACGAGAAATGCTTGCTGAAAGGCTAGCCAAGCGGTAGGCACTTATTGCATACAGATGCTGGCCTCCGGGTTTGACCGAATATTTTTGAGACATGACAGATTGGTCGCTAAAAGTGATTTATAGTTGTTCATTCCAAAGACGACTGCTGCTACCCGCCCGCTTTCATTGAACAAAGGCGAGCCCGAATTACCTTTTTTCAAATAGCAGTTTTGAAGTAGGACTGCGGCTTTTGTTTTCACTTCTAAGCCTAGAGGCGTAGTATTTGGGGTGACTTCGCAAGCAACTCTTCGCATGTAGCCGACGGCTTCGCCACTCTCAGACGGGTCAACCACATAGCCATACAGCTGCGAGGCCGCAGGATGTACCTGGTCTACCGACAATCCCAATTCTTGGTCTGTTACCTTCTGATGCAAGCTAGCGGGACGTTGCAATGAAGCTCCGTCAATCTTGAGAACTCCTATGTCGGGATAGTTCTCGAAACCATTGGTGAGGTTCTTTTCATTTGTCGCCTTGTGAGTCCTCATAGCAATGTTTAAACAGTTCACGCGGAGGGTCTGTCCATTTTGTCGAAAGTATATGTAAGAACGCCCAGTACAGACTTCACCTGAGCGGTACATCTCCAGGCAGTGATCGTTTGTGACGAAAGTATTGGCGTCTTCCGCTAGAAAGCCCGTACAAAGCTCCACAGACTTGGCTCCAGTGACTGTAACAAGCTGCCCCACAGAGGGGTTGCAATCAGCGCCAGAGCACTCTACTTGCCACGTAGCGAGAGCCTCGCGCATTTCTTCGTTTGTTTCATAGTGTACGGCCCGAGAGTCATTGTTGTTTTGAGAGCAAGCTGAAAGCAGAGCTGCTAAAAGGAATAATACTGACAGTTTAAAGAGTGATCGCGAACAAAACATGAAGTTCCTCGAGGCCTGCGAAACAATGTTCGCTACAGAGGAACTCTATCATTCAGTTCTTAGTTTTTCGACGCAAAACGGCCGCTTTGTAAAGAAGTTCGACACCTGCCCAAATTTGTCCGATCTTTTAATTATCGATACTGGAATATTTGCCGCATGGCTCGAGAGATCGTGCTCGGCTATTTCGCGAAAGGAGATGCAAACGCGCAAGAAACCCAGCCGGAGCTTGGGCCTCGAAGACGGATATATTTACTAGCAAATGCCTTGAACACCTTAGATTCTGTGCAATAAGCAGGGTGAGTGATCGGATTCGGGCAATTGTAAACCTACTGTGCTCCAACTCCATTCTGACGAAGCCGTCGGTATTCTAACGAAAACTGACTAGTTCCATTTTGCCCGTTAATACTAGTTGCCTTATTTTCGCTTGTCCCGTTTATCCGTACATTTTTTTTGCTAATAATATTTTGAAAAAATACCGTTGCCCCACTGTCTGATGAAGCACTTTCAAAAGCCCATTCTTTCAGCAACTGTGATTGAATCTTCGACACCTCTTCATTGATTGTCGTTACTCTGCGCCCATGGTAATCGGCATTATCGTATCTTCTCGTCTCATAAGGGATGCCACCGAGGTTAACTCTATCTTTCACTGTTACCTCGCTATTCCAATTCGCATCGGGCGAGACAATGTCAAACCGAATTCTTATTTGGGTCGGTTCACCAGACGAATTTGAATCATTCAAAGAACTCTTAATAAAATCCGACAATTTTGCAGTTAGTTCCTGCTTAACATCGACTAAACTCTTGGTATCTAAAGATTCGCTACCCAAATGGAGTTCTACCATAACTTCATCAAGGTTTCTACGATCCCCATTGACGACATTTTTGTAGTGATAATCTTTGCCCATTACTTTAATTTTATAGTCTAGAGCAAGTGCTTGGGTAGCCATAGCAGCTTGAGCACCAAAAATTCCCGAAAAAATAAAACAAAAAAATAGATTTTTCAAAACATCCTCCTAGTAGCTACGGGAATCTGCTATACCACACAATTCCCTTTTGATCCTAAGAAGCAACTAACATACCTTGCTTCACTCACAAACATTCAACTTTAGAGCACAAAAAAGTTACAGCCCCAGGGCCGCCTAAAGCCTCGGAATTACAGTCGAAATTAAACTGGCTGAGTTGAATGGCCCTTCGAAAAGCTCATGCAATGAGTGTTTGAGCAAAAAAAGTGGCGCAAACTATGTGTCTATGCAGGTTACACAAAGAGCAAAAATGCGCCCCTTTGATTCCCTCTCCTTTAAATTGCGGGGTTGGGCACCCTTAGTAGAAAAATGTTAGTATTAATAAATACATGGTTTAGGTAACCACATCTTTGGAGGATTT